>NZ_JANSIQ010000037.1:0-172242 GCF_047502685.1 Synechococcus sp. OH20
CATGCGGCGGTGCACCTCTAGAAATTGTGAAGCGATATATCCAGAATCAGTCAGGGGGCGCTATCCCTCCCCACCGTATAGACGGTGGGGAATCCCGCGCCTTACGTTGAACAAAGCCTGGGCCAGATGCCGCCGCAGGTGCATCTGCAGATGGCCGATGCCACCCAGTTGCCTTATGGGGATCGCTGTTTCGATGTGGTGATCACCGTGCATGTGTTGCACCTCATCCGCGAGTGGCAACAGGCAATCGCCGAGATCCGGCGCGTGCTCAAGCCAAGTGGGGTCTATCTCTACGGCTACGGCGGGCGGGTGACGAGTGCCCGCCACTCCTTTGAGCTGCGATGGGCCCAAATTCTGGCGGAGCTGGGATTTGAGCCACAACAGGTGGGGGCCAATGCCGAGCAGGTGGAGGCGTTTTTGTGGGCTCAAGGGGCCCATGGGCAGCAGGTAACGGCGGCAGAGTGGCAGACGACCTTCACTGCCCAAGCCTTGTTTGAGCAATACGCCCAGCGCTGTTACAGCAGCTCCTGGTCGGTCCCAGAAGCGATCTTTCAGGCGGCCATCGCCCGCTTGCAAGCCTGGTTTCAAGATACCTATCCCAACCCCAATGCGGTGCTGCTGGGGGAGAGCCGGTTCCAAATGCTGCTGGCCCGCTATCCCTAGGCGGCTCTGGAAGTGGGGATGCGATCCTGAAAATCCTGTTGGTCGAACAGGTACACCGTGCGAATCGGGTAGGGGATGACCAATCCGGCCCGGTCGCAGGCCTGCTTAAGGGCGATCATCACCTGGGTGCGAACGCGGCGCACCTCTGCCTTGCGGGGCCGAGTCCAGTAGCGCACCACACAGTTGATAGAGCTGTCGCCAAAGCCGACGATGTCCAGCTCAAAGGGGGGCTCCGCCAGCACCCCCTCCACACCTTGCATCGTCTCCCGGAACACCTCCAAGGCTTTGGGCAGGGGCGTGTTGTGATCCAGGCGAATCTCCAGATCGGTGCGGCGAAAGGGGCGATCGGTTAAGACCGTGATCGGGCTGGTAAACACAACAGCATTGGGGATCACCACCCGTTCTCCTTGGTAGGTGCGAATCTGGGTGGAGCGAATGCTGATTTCTTCAACTGTACCTTCAAAATCTCCGACGACAATCTGGTTATTGAGTTGAAAAGGTTCGTTCAAAAGCAGCAGCACGCCCGCCAGGAAGTTCTTGAAAATATCTTGAAAAGCAAAACCGATGGCCACCGATCCTAACCCCAACAGCCCGATCAGATCTCCCAAGCGCAGATCTGGGAAAGCCACCACGCTGGCTGCCAGGATCCCCACCACCCAAGCACCCACTTGGCCGATCTGCACCAGCAACAACTGCAGAGAAGGGCTGGAGATCCACCGACCGGCTGCGGATCCCAGCAGGCGCCGCACGGCCCGAACGCCATAGCGGGTGGCCCAGAGGATCACCGCAGCAATCAAGAAGCCCGGCAACAGCTCGATGCCTCGCCCCACCATCTCCAAAAGACTGCGGTTGATGGTTTGAAGTAGTTCGTTCATATCTTTGCCCTTGCTACGCTATCGACCACGATGAACGCCAGATCACTCTATAACACCGTTGAACTGCGGCGGGAACACTCAATTAGGACTCAGGGAGGCCCTCTGGGGGTTCCGCCTCAGCTAGTATCCGCCACCGCTGAGGTTCTGCTGCGCTTGCTACCCTGAACAGAGCCACTCTGCCGCAAGATGAAGTTCAGGGTAACGAGGGCAGCATGGCCAACTACGACTGGATTGTCATCGGCGGCGGGATCACCGGAGCGGCCTTGAGCTACGAGCTGGCCCGTCAAGGGGGATCCGTTCTCCTCATAGAGAAGGAAGCGCTGCCGCCCAGTGCCACGCGCTACAGCTACGGTGGCCTGGCCCATTGGGCGGGGAAAACCCCCCTGCTCAAAGCTTTGGGGGAAGAAGGGATCCAACGCTACCGCATCCTGTCAGAGGAGCTGGAGGCGGATATTCACTTTCGCGAGCTGGATCTGCTCCTGCCGATTGCCCCTGGCCACCAGCTAGAAGCTGTCGAAGCAGATCTGGCCGACTGTCGCATCCCACCCCGGCGGATTTCTGTAGAGACGGCCTGTGAGCTGGAGCCCCTCTTGCATCCGGCGGCCCTAGAGGGTGTGCTCTGGGCCCGGCATGGCCACATTCACCCCTGGCTGACGACGCTGGCTTTTCAGAAGGCTTTTCAACGCCTGGGGGGATCCCTGCTTTTGCAAACCGTGACGGGCCTGCGGCGACAGGGGCAGCACATTACGGGCGTGGAGACCGATACAGGCTTCTATGGCGCAGCCCAGGTGGTGGTGTGCGCCGGCGGCTGGACGCGGGCTCTGTTGCGCCAGGCCGGGATCCGGGCCCCTATCTACTTCACCCACGCCGAATCCCTCGAGCTGAAGCCTGCAGAGGTGCGGTTGAGAACCATCGTCATGAGCGCGCCCGTGCGGCGTTTGGAGCTGGAGCGGCAAGCGGCCCACCCCGACCGGGATCCCTTTTGGGATGAGCCGGGGCAGGAGCTCTGCCCGCCGATTTTGGATGTCGGGATCCTGCAATTTGTGGACGGCAGCATTCGCCTGGGCCAGATCAGCCGGGTGCTGACGGATCCCATGGCCGAGGTGGATGCCGCTGCCAGCGAAGCCCAGATCCGGGAACAGGCCGGTCGCTACCTGCCCCAGGTGGCCCGCCTGCCCGGGCGGTGGTATCACTGCTTGGTGGCCTTCAGCGCCGATCACCAGCCTCTGGTCGGATCCCTGCCCGGCTGGGAAGGCCTGCAACTGTTTTCCGGCTTCAGCAACCCTTTGGCCATCGTGCCAGCCCTGGCCCGTCGTTTCGCCCAACAGGCTTATGGACAAGTGGACGAATGGATCCCTGCTCTGTCTCCGGGGCGGTTTGTCCAGGTTTTGAGTTGAATACCTTGCCTGTCGATTGTCAATGGCCATCGCCGAACAGCTCTGAGATACGGCTATCCCATCTGCCGCATAATGGAAGCCGGGGATTTTCCGCGTCGGACATGATGCTCAACAGTGTGCCCAGTGCCATCGATCTCAGCCAAAAGCGCATCTTGCTCACGGGGGGCAGCGGCTTTTTGGGCAAACATGTGCTGCAGCAGTTGCAAGTGCTGGGGGTGAAGCCGGAGCAGGTGCGGATCCCGCGCTCCCGCACCCACGACCTGCGCCGCTGGGAAGTCTGCCAAGAGGTGGTGCAGGGGCAAGATATCGTCATCCATTTGGCGGCCCACGTGGGCGGCATCGGCCTCAACCAGGCCAAGCCGGCGGAGCTTTTCTACGACAACCTGATCATGGGATCCCAGCTCATCCACGCCGCCTATCTAGCTGGGGTGGAGAAGTTTGTCTGCGTGGGCACCATCTGCGCCTATCCCAAGTTCACCCCCGTCCCCTTCAAGGAAGAAGATCTCTGGAACGGCTACCCGGAGGAGACCAACGCCCCCTACGGCATCGCCAAGAAAGCCCTGCTGGTGCAACTGCAGGCCTACCGGCAGCAATATGGCTTCAACGGCATCTACCTCCTGCCGGTGAACCTCTACGGCCCCATGGACAACTTCGATCCGGAAAGCTCCCACGTGATCCCGGCCTTGATCCGCAAGGTCCACGAGGCGCAGCAGCGGGGCCAGAACTACGTCGAGGTGTGGGGAGATGGCAGCCCCACCCGCGAGTTTTTCTACGCCGAAGATGCCGCCCGCGGCATTCTCCTGGCCACCCAGCTCTACAACAGCTCCGAGCCCTTGAACCTGGGCACCGGCGAGGAGATCTCCATCCGAGATCTGATTGCCCTCATCTGCGAGCTGATGGAGTTTCGGGGCGAGATCCGCTGGCAAACGGACAAGCCCAACGGCCAGCCGCGCCGCTGCCTGGACATCTCCAAGGCCCGCGAGAGGATTGGTTTTGTGGCCAAGGTGGGGCTGCGGGAGGGGCTGCAGCGCACCATCGATTGGTACCGCCGCCACGCGCCAGCCGGCTAGGCGACAACCTGGCTCTCCAGACGGCCATCTTCCATGTGCAGCACCCGGTCGGCGATGTCGAGGATGCGGTTGTCGTGGGTCACCATCAGGATGGTGCAGCCCTGCTCCCGCGCCAACTTCTCCATCAGGGTCACCACCTCGCGGCCCGACTTGCTGTCCAGGGCTGCCGTCGGCTCATCCGCCAGCACCAATTTGGGGTGGCTGACCAGGGCCCGCGCGATGGCCACCCGCTGCTTCTGCCCACCCGAAAGCTGCTCAGGGTAGTAGTGGACGCGATCCTCGAGACCCACCGCCGCCAGCATCGCTTCCGCCCGCTCTTGGGCTTCCTGGGCGGAAAGGCCGTTGTGCAGCTCCAGAGCCATACGCACATTTTGGGCTGCCGTCAGGGAGCGCAGCAGGTTGTGGGCCTGGAAGATGTACCCCACCTGGCGGCGGATCTGGATGAGGGTGTTGGGCTGGGCGCCCCGCAGCT
Source organism: Synechococcus sp. OH20 (assembly GCF_047502685.1). Lineage (NCBI taxonomy): Bacteria > Bacillati > Cyanobacteriota > Cyanophyceae > Synechococcales > Synechococcaceae > Synechococcus > Synechococcus sp. OH20. Next base: position 4,478 of record NZ_JANSIQ010000037.1, read on the forward strand.
CCTGCCCCAACACCCGCAAGCTGCCCTCCTGCACCGAGCGCAAAGCCCCCAGGAGCGTGAGCAGCGTGGTCTTGCCGGAGCCGGAGGGGCCGGTCAACAACACGATCTCCCCCGGCTGCAAAACGAAGTTGATGTCAAAAAGCACTTGCTTGCGCAGGGATCCCTCGCCGAAGTAGTGGTTCACCCCTTCGGCCTTGACCACCGGCTCAACGGCATTTTGGGTGGAGGCGAGGGCGGCTTGATCGAGAAGGGAAGGCAGCATAGGGAGCTCAAAATCTCAAACAACTTGGGTTGACAACTTATCGTGGGCCATCATGGAAACTGCCGCGATTGAAACATCCAGAAACCTTTGGCCGGAGATCATTGAAAGGATCCCAGAAGTTTTGGGCAGTTGAGTTCAAGCCATTCAACAATCCATTCCCCCCTCCCCCATGCAACGCCTTGCCAAAACTTTAGAAAATATCGGCGGGATCGGCTGCCCGCAGCCGCCGCACGGCAATGGCTCCTGAGATAAAGCACATACTCACCGCCAGGAGCAGCACCAGCACCGCCCGGTTGAAGGTCATGGCAATTGGCAGCAACGTGGCATTGGCCGTCAAATCGTAGAGCAAAACCGCCAGGGCAAAAGCGGGAATATATCCCAGACCGGCCAGCAAAATAGCTTCTTGAAACACCACCCCCAGCAAGTAAGTATCCGTGTAGCCCATGGCCTTAAGGGTGGCATATTCCGCCAGGTGATCCGACACATCGGTGTAGAGGATCTGATAGACAATCACAATGCCGACGATGAAGCCCATGGCCACCCCCAGGCCGAAAATAAAGCCGATGGCCGTGCCCTCCTCCCAGTAGCTTTGCTCCATATCGATAAACTCTGCCCGCGACAGCACCCGCACATCCTCCGGCAGCAAGGCCCGCATCTGCTGCACCAACGGCTGGGGATCCACTCCCGGCTGCAGTTGCACCACACCGATATCCACGAGGCCGCGCTCCCGCTGGGGAAAAATGCGCAGGAAGTTGAGGTCGCTGGTGAGGATGGTGCCGTCGGCGCCAAAGGTAGCCCCCATCTCAAACAGACCCCCCACCTGGACGCGGCGGTTCCCCACCTCGGTAAAGACCTCTCGACCGGACTCAAACCACTCCGGGATGGGGCCAAACTCGCTGCGGGAGCGGCGGTCGAAGAGCACCACGTCCGCCTTCTTGATCTCCTCCAACTTGTCGGGGGTCAGCTCCGGCAACTCCAGCAGGTCGGCAGAGGGATCCACCCCCACCACAAAGATGCTGCGGGTGCGGCGGGTCTGGGGGTTTTTCCAGAGGGCAAAGCCCACATAGACGGGCGAGATGGCCCGTACCCCCTCAAAGCCCAGTGCCTGGTACAGCCGCCGCTGGGAAAAGGTGTTCATGGCAATGAGGGCGTTGGACTGGGGGCTGACCAGGAAGATCTCCCCTTTGAGGGCGACATGGAAGCGGATGGCGCTCTCCAGCAGGCTGTCTTGGAAGCCCAACTGCATAAACATAAGGATGCAGGCAAAGGCAATGCCCGCCAGGGCCACCAGCAGGCGGATCTTCTCCCGCGTCAACTGCAGCCAGGCCAACGGGATGCGGCGCCCGATAAACGCTACGCTGAACAGGCCGGACATCGTCCCCCCCCTACCCCTCGACCTCGATGGCCACATCCACTTGCAGGTTGGTCAGGCCAGCCACGCGGGCGCTGCTTTCCGGATCCAGGCGGATATACACCTCCACCACACGGGCATCTACATCGGCGGCGGGGTCGGTGTTGAGCACGTCTTTCTTGCCGATTTGCAGGCCCAGGCGCTCGACCCGGCCCTGCAGCGTTTCTGGCAGCGCGCGGTTGCTGATGGTGGCCCGTTGTCCGGGCCGCACCCGCAGGATGTCGGTTTCGTAGACCTCCGCCACCACCATCATCTGGTCGGTGTTGCCCAGCTCGAGGATCCCTTTGTCGGCAGCGATAACTTCCCCAGGATGGGTGTGGATCTTGAGCACCTGGCCGGCCCGGGGGGCGCGGATGAGGGTGCGCTCCAGGCGGGCTTCTGCCAGCTCCAGGTTGCGGGCCAGGGATCCCAGTTGCACTTGCGCTTGGGCCCGCCTCAGCCCTGCTTCAGCGGCTTGCACTTGGGCTTGGGCGTTGCGCAGATCCCGCTCGCGGGCCAGGCGCAGTTGATCCAGAGTGGCCTCAGCGGCCCGCAAGTCCTCCTGCCGTTGCCGCACCAGCAGAGCCTTCTGGTCTAGCTCCTGCTGGGAGATAGCCCCCTCCTGCCACAGGGTCTGAAAGCGAGCCAGGTTGGCCTCAGCATCGGCCAGCTCCGCCCGAAGGCGCTCCACCACCGCCTCTTGGGATCGGATCTGCAACTGTTGCGGTTCGTCTAGACGGTTGAGGCGGGTGCGCGCCTCTTCAACTTGGGCTTGGCCAAAGCGGGTCTCGGCCTCTAGTCGGGCGCGGGCTTCTTGCAGTTGGGCAGCAGCATACTCCCGCTCCGCCAGGCGCTCGCCATAGTTTTCCAGTCGCGCCAACACTTGGCCTGCCACCACGCGATCCCCTTCAGCTACCAACAGCTCTCCTAACCGCTCTCCCGGGGGGCCGGCCACCCGCACCACTTCTCCTTCCGGCTCCAGGCGCCCCAGGGCGCCAATACGGGGGGGCAGCCGGATTTCCACTGTCGCCTCAGCATTTTCTGAGATGGACTGAGTGGCTGCCTGCCGACTCAGGCCCAGCCAGGCTAGGCTGGCACAGCCCAGCAGCGCAGCTCCCGCCGTCCACCAGAGCACCCGCCGATTCATTAGTTCCCCACTCGCTTTGGTTCCGTAGTTGGGCACCGCAAACGTGCAAACGGTTGCTGTGTCGCCAATTCTTTAATAAATGTAAATTTTGCGAGCTGAGGATGTCCAGGTTTTTCCTGGGTGCTTGCTTTTGTTTTTTTTCCTAAATCTGGGTTGATCTGTCGGCCTTGGGCAGCCCTCAGGGGCAAAAGCTACCTAGCCGTAGGAATTCCTGATATGATCTGCCCTGTTTGGTGCCTCTCTGCAGGTGCCGATTTTTTGGGTGTGGTGGCAAGGAGTGAGGTGGAGTTGCGATGGTGGAGACAATTGGAGGAGGGGATCCCGTCACGCCGTCGCCGGTTCATTCTCAGCCTTTGCTCCCGCATCGGGATCCCTTCAATCCCCTGCTTTCCACTTATCACTTTGTGGGCATCGGTGGGGTGGGGATGTCGGCTCTGGCCTACATTTTGGCCAAGCAGGGGTTTCGCGTTTCCGGCTCAGATATTGCCGCCAATGGCCGTACCCGTCGCCTGGAAGCCTTGGGGGTACGCTTTATTCAGGGCCACACTCTAGAGGGTTTGGCCGGGGATCCCCAGGTGGTCTATTCCAGCGCCATCCGCCCCAGCAACCCGGAATTGGCAGCGGCTCTAGACAAGGGACTAAAGGTTTGGCATCGAGCTGATTTACTGGCCGCCTTGTTTAACCATCGCCCCAGCATCGGCGTGGCGGGCACCCACGGCAAGACCACTACTAGCAGTATGATTGGCTATGTGCTGCTGGCGGCGGGCTGGGATCCCACCTTGATTATCGGTGGGGAGATGGATGCCTGGGATGGCAACGCCCGTCTGGGCCAGGGGGAATATTGGGTGGCGGAGGTGGATGAGTCGGATGGATCCCTGGTGCGGCTTTACCCCAAGATTGGCGTGATCACCAACATCGAGCTGGATCACCCCGATCATTACGCCAATCTGGAGCAGGTAATCCGGGCCTTTCAGCAGTACGGGCAGCAGAGCCAAACCCTGGTGGCTTGCCTAGATTGCCCCAACGTGGCCACCCACCTGGCGGTGGACATTGGCTACAGCCTGGCTGGCCATCCCCAAGCCCAGTACCAGGCGCGCGAGATCGTCTGCGCCGCGGATTTTACCTCCGCCGAGATCTGGGAGAGGGGATCCCTCCTCGGCCAGCTCCGCCTGCAGGTGCTGGGATCCCACAACCTCAGCAACGCTTTGGCCGCCGTTGCCGTCGGGAGGCAGTTGGGCCTGGAGTTCCCCGTGATTGCCTCTGCTCTGGCCCAGTTTCGGGGGGTGCAGCGCCGCTTTGAAGCCAAGGGCGAGGTGGGCGGGGTCACCTTTATCGATGACTATGCCCACCATCCCAGCGAGATTCGCGCCACGCTGCGGGCGGCCCATCTGCAGCAGCGGCGGGTGGTGGCGGTGTTTCAGCCTCATCGCCACAGCCGCTTGGCCGCCTTGTTCCAAGATTTTGCCCGCTGCTTCGAGAATGCAGATGTGGTGGTGATCGTGCCCACCTATGGGGCCGGAGAGCCGGCGCCGGAGCGTTCTGACAGCTTGCGGTTGGCCGTGGCGGTGGCGGAGCACCATCCCCAGGTGCGCTACGTGTCCTCTTTGCCGCAATTGCCGCAGGTGTTGGCCTCTGTTTTGCAGCCTGGAGATCTCGCTATTTTTTTGGGCGCAGGTGATCTCAATCAGCAGATAGCCGCTACGATGCGGGCCTATGCGGCTCGGGTGGGGGAACAGCCTCTGGCAGACTTGGGGGAGAAATTGCCGGGGCAAGCGGAGAATGGGATCGGGGAGATGGGGGCTTCTGAGGTATTGGCATCATGACTACAGCTCCCTGCGTGCCCAATACCTCCAGCGTTGCCCGACTCTCTGGACGGATGCAAGCGGCGATCCCGTTGGCCCCTCTGACCAGCTTCCGGGTGGGCGGCAAGGCGGAGTGGTATTGCGAGCCGCACAACAATCTGGAGCTGCAGCAATGTTTGGCCTGGGCGCGGGCGCAAGGGATCCCTGTCACCCTGTTGGGGGCGGGCAGCAACCTGCTCATCAGCGATGCTGGCCTGCCGGGGCTGGTGATCCACACCCGGCGTTTGCGCGGGATGCAACTGTTGGAGGGGGGGAGGATCTGGGCCGCTGCCGGAGAACCTTTGGTTAACCTGGCGCGGGCAGCCGCCAAGCGGGGCTGGAGCGGCTTGGAATGGGCCATCGGGATCCCGGGCACGCTGGGGGGAGCAGTGGTGATGAATGCCGGCGCCCACGGACGCGCCATGGCGGACGTGTTGGTGGAAGTGCAGATTTTGGATGAAGAGCAGGAGCCCTGCCGCTTAGAACCTGTCGATCTGCAATTTGGCTACCGCCGCTCTCGCCTGCAGGACTTGCCCTGGACGGTGACGGGGGCAACGCTGCAGTTACTCCCAGGCCGGGATCCGGCCCAGGTGCAGTGGGAAACCCAGCGCAACCTCAACCAGCGCCTCAGCTCTCAGCCCTATCATCTGCCCAGTTGTGGCAGCGTCTTTCGCAACCCCGAAACTTATCCTGCCGGCTGGTTAATTGAGCAGACCGGTCTAAAGGGCTACCGGATTGGTGGGGCCCAGATCTCCGAGCGCCATGCCAATTTCATCCTCAACTGTGGCCAGGCCAGCGCCAACGACATCTACCGTCTGATTTGCTTGGCCCAAGAAAAGGTTTATCAACGATGGTCGATACTTCTGGAGCCAGAAGTGCGCATCCTGGGATCTTTTGACGATCCTTTGATGAGCTAATTTGGCCTGCTCCGTTTGTTTCTTTGATGATTTGATGATTCTGGTCTTACACTGTTCTCACCAGTCCTTGATGGATCCTCGTTGATTACTTTGCGTCGGCTTATGAGTCAGGATATGGCTACTTTACGTCGTTTAATTCGACGGCTCAATCAGTCCCACACCACCGCAGAAGAACGCCGCTATTTGGTGGAGATCGGCAGTTTGGCTGCCTTGCTCAGCGGGGAAGAAGCGGCTGCCTTAGCTCAGGATCCCACACAGCTCAGCGCCGAGCAGCACTATCGCATTTGGGATTGGGTGCGTCGCTGGGAACGGGAACACCGCCACGAAGACCTGGACTGGGATCCTACTTCAGACCGGCACAACGACTAAAACTCGAAAGGACTCCGCCCGCTACGGGATCCCGGATAGGATCTTAGGACAGAAGCCATCTCCCCAGTCTTACGTCACATGGCTTTATGAAAACCCAGAGACAATGTCTGGCCCTGCACCTGGGAGAATGGCACGGCCTGTTTTGCGAGTATCGACCCACCGCCCACGGCTGGGAACTCGTGGGCCAAAAGCGCAGCCTCATCACCTTTGAGGCTTTGGATTTGGGCGGGATCCGCCAAACCAATGCCTACTATCCCCCGCAGGGATCCCCCACCCCAGAAAGCCGCCAGAGCTGGGTCTATGAGGATTTCTCGCCCGGCTTGCGCTTTTTTCCCGATGGCTCCTTTTCCAACGGGCGGCTGCAACTGGCGCCATTTGGCGATTTTGCTGTCGAGCAGGGCTTCCTCTGGGGGGATCGCAAGGCGCGGCTGGTGCAACAGTGGGATCCCCAGGGCCGCTTGGTGGGGGTGACCGTCATCTTGGAGCGGCGCGGCCAAGCGCTGGATCTTGCTGCCGACTTTCCCTCACTTACCAAAGCGCAACTGGGCCTGGCCCTGCAAGGGCGATGGCGGGGGATCGCCCAGAGCTTTTCTGCAGTTGATAGCCTGCCCAGCGAAACTGAAGTTCAGTTTTGGGGGGAAGAGGAAACAGGGATCCGGGCTCCCTTGCCGGGGGGGCTGTGGATGGGCGGGCCAGATCCCTTGCCCATCCCCACCCTGCATCGGGATCGCCGCTTTTCCGTCAGCCTAGGCTGGTTTCCGGAAGGGCCGGAAGGCCGCCACCTGCTGCGCCTGGTGCGGGACTACGACGAGGGCGGCGCCTGGCAACGGGTTACGCTGACCCGGCTGGAACGGGATCCTGGGTGAGAAAGGTGCAAACCTGGGCAAACACCGTCTCCCGCTCACAGTCCAACGTGAGAATGTGGTCGGAGTGCTCCAGCCAATGCAGGCTCTTCTGGGCGGATCCCAGTTCTTGATAAAGCCACGCTGCTTGTTCAGGATCCACCACCGTATCTTGGCGCGGTTGCAGGATAAGGGTGGGAACTTGGATGCTGGCTACTTCCCCCCTGACCCGCTCGATGAGCTCAAGAGCGCTGCGCACTGCCGTCAGATGGAAGCTGTGAAAATAGGCCACTTTTTCTGCCAGCGCGCGGACATCGCCATCCCGAATCGGCAGGCGGAAGCGAGGGACATCTTCCAAGAGCCAGCCCAGGCTGTTGAGGTACTGCTCTGGGCGAAAGAGATAGTACCAGTGGTGGCGAATGGCAAAAAACGGCGCCAGCAGCACCAATTTGTGGACAGGATGGGCAAAGGCCAGGTGCAACGCCAGCAGGCAGCCGGTGGAAAACCCCACCAGCGAAACACGCGGGTACTCCTGCCGTAGGGCTAGGTAATGTTCCAAAACCCGCCCGTACCAGTCGGTCCAGCGGGAAGGGGGCATGCGGGGTGCTGGACGCTCGTGGCCAGGGTAGTTAAACCCCTGCACCGTCAGGCCGGCTGCCAGCAGCCGCTCCGCCAGCCACTGCAACTCGTAGACGCCACCCCCCAACCCATGGAGCAGCAGGCAGGCGTGCTCCCTTGATCCCCGCCACAGAAAAGGCTCGTTGCTCAGCATCAAAACCTCGCCTCAAGACTTGACCCAGGTCAGGACAGGATCCCTTTTTAACCCAGAGCAATATCCAGCAGCAGCATCACCACAAACCCACTGAGAACGCCAAAGGTGCCCTCCCGCTCCAGCCCCTGCCGATGCGACTCAGGGATGATCTCATCTGAGATCACAAACAACATTGCCCCGGCGGCAAAGGCCATGCCCCAGGGCAACAAGGACTGCGCCAGAGAAACCACTGTCGCTCCCAGGATGCCGCCGATGGGCTCCACCAGCCCGGTCAGCAGGGCAATGGCAAAAGCAAATAGCCGCGAGTACCCCTGGCCTGCCAGCGACAAGGCCACCACCAGCCCTTCCGGCATGTTCTGCAGGCCGATCCCCAGTGCCAGCACCAACCCATCGCCGACTTGGCCGGTGGCAAACCCCACCCCCACTGCCAGGCCTTCTGGGAAGTTGTGCAGGGCAATGGCGATGATAAAAAGCCAGATCCGCTTTAGATGGGCGCGGTTCTCCCCTTCGATCCCTTTAAAGAAGTGCTCGTGGGGAAGAAGCTGGTGGGCACTCTCCAGGAAGATCGCCCCCAGCAACAGGCCCGCCACCATCACCACGGCCGCCCCCAACTGGGAATATCCCAGTGCCAGCGCCGCCTCGGTGCCCGGCACCAGCAGCGAAAACGAGGTGGCGGCCAACATCACCCCACCCCCAAACCCCAGCAGGATCCCTTGCACCCTCGCCGAGAGCGAGGGGAGAAACAGCGCCGGCAAAGCCCCCAGCCCCGTTGCTAATCCGGCCACAAAGCTGGCCAGGGATCCCGTTGCAATTGGATGCACAAGCCACTCTCCGTCAAGGCCCAATGCCTCTCAATTTTCCCCCATCCGCCGGCTCTTTCTCCTCGACGGCTGAAGATGGTTCTTTGGCTGCTGAGGCGCAGCTTGCAACCTTCCCCACAGGTGTCGTAGGCGGATCCCCGCTCTGGAGCTCGTTACCCTGCCAAGCACCAGACAACCCGGGTGTCAATGTTTTTCGTCACTTTCAATAGACTCGTCTTGGTGCTAGGCTCTCTGGAACTGAGCTGCCGCCCCTGCGGAAAACGCGTTGCCGATTACAGCGTCTAAAGGTGTTCAGCTTGCAGTTAGTCCTTCAAAAGCAGCTCGGCAATTTGAATGGCGTTGAGGGCTGCTCCTTTGCGGATCTGATCCCCGCACAGCCACAGCTCTAGGGCTTTGGGCTCGGAGATATCCTGGCGGATGCGGCCCACGGCCACTTCATCTTTGCCGGCTACATCAATGGGCATGGGGAAGCGGTTGCGTTCCCAATCTTCGATAAGCACCACCCCAGGAGCCTGGGCCAAGATTTGCCGAGCTTGTTCCACCGGGAAGGGCTGCTCGAACTCCAGGTTGAGGGCCTCGGCGTGGGTGCGCAGCACCGGTACCCGCACGCAGGTAGCCGTCAGCCGTAGGTGGGGGGATCCCATAATTTTGCGGGATTCGTTGACCATCTTCATCTCTTCCTGGCAGTAGCCGTTTTCTTGCAGGGGGCTGTTGTGGAGGAAGAGGTTGAAGGCAATGGGATAGGGGAACACCTGCGGCTGCAACGGTTGGCCTTGCAGGTAGGCGCGGGTTTGCTCCTCCAGCTCCACCATGGCGCGGGCCCCGGCCCCGCTAGCGGACTGGTAGGTGGCAGCCACCACGCGGCGCAGTGGGATGTGGCGATGCAGCGGGTAGATGGCCACGCACATTAGGATGGTGGTGCAGTTGGGGTTGGCGAGGATCCCCTGGTGGCGGAAGGCTTCCTGGGGGTTGACCTCCGGCACCACCAGCGGGACATCGGGATCCAGGCGAAAGGCGCTGGAGTTGTCGATTAGCACTGCCCCTGCCTCGACGATGGTCTTGGCCCAAGTTTTGGAAACACTTGCCCCGGCAGAGGCCAACACCAGATCCAGACCCCGAAAGGACGCTTCTGCAACCGGCTCCACCGGGATCCGTTCTCCCTTGAAGGTCAAGTGGGTGCCCGCCGAGCGGGGCGAGGCCAACAGCTTCAGCTCTGCCACCGGAAAGCGGCGCTCTTCCAGCAGCTTTAGCAGCTCCATTCCTACGGCTCCTGTGGCCCCCAAGATGGCTACCCGTTGTTGCCGTCCCATGCTTTCTTGTCCTCAGGTCTTCCTAATTCTAGGGTTCAAGAGGTTCCTGTCATTGCGGCCAGAGCGGCCTGCACATCCGCCAGCTCAACTTGATCGGTCAGCTCCGCTTGGCCAATCCGGCGGGGCAGAACGAAGCGGATCCGCCCTTGCTTGACTTTTTTGTCTGCCTGCAGCGCCTGCAGCACCGCCTCCCAAGGGATCCCGGCGGGCCAGTGGCTGGGCAGCCCTGCCCTTTCGATAAGGCGTCGCTGCCGCTCGGCCTCAGTCGCGCTCCACCACCCCAGGCGACGGGCGATCTCCCCCGCAGCCACCATGCCGATGGCAACGGCCTCCCCGTGCAGGTAGCGGCGGTAGCCGGTAACGGCTTCCAGGGCATGGCCGAGGGTGTGGCCGTAGTTGAGGATGGCCCGCAGGCCCCCCTCTCGTTCGTCCTGTTGTACCACCCAGGCTTTGCACTCGGCACAGCGGCGCAGCAGATAGTGCAGGTCGGCGGGAGCAAAGTCGGCATAGCGGCTCAGCTTGGGCCGGTCTTGCAAAAACTCAAACAGGTCGGCAGCCTGGATGACGCCGTATTTGATCACTTCCGCCAGGGCAGAGGTAAATTCCCGCCGGGGCAGGGTCTGCAACACCGTTGGATCGATCCACACCAGGCGCGGCTGGTAGAAGGCCCCAATTAGGTTTTTCCCACCAGGATGGTTGACGCCGGTCTTGCCGCCGATGGCCGCATCCACCATGGCCAAAAGCGAGGTGGGCACCTGCACCCAAGGGATCCCGCGCAGCCAGGTGGCGGCAGCAAACCCCACCATATCCCCGATTACCCCGCCTCCCAGGGCCACGAGGGTGGAAGAGCGCTCCAGGCCAAAGCTCAAGGCAGCATCGTAGATCTTGGCCACCGAGCGCAGGGTCTTGTAGCGCTCGCCGGCGGGCAACAGAAAAAGATGAGCGGCAAACCCGGCTTGCTGCAACCCTTGCATCAACTTTTCGGCAAAATGCTTGGCAATACCCGGATGGCTCACCACCAGCGCCTTGCCGGCTAGCCCCAAAGCTCGCATCTGGGATCCCAACTGGCTGAGGCTGTGGCCGCCGGAACCTGCGGGGGACTGGATGAGAATGTCGTAGGAGCCGTGGGGAAGCTTGACAGGGACTAGACAGGGATCCATAGGTGCTGCTGTTGGAAGGGTTGGGATCCAGTGTGGCATGGTCTTTCAGGCAGGTGCGGGTTATCCCTACAGTTATCTGCACTACAAAGTTGTATCTCTTGCTACGAAACGAGACCCAGTTCTATGATGGAGATGGCCAGGCAAGTCCAGATTCCTTCTGGCCCTCCGGTGCATCCCATTCATCCCACCTGTAGGTTAAGCCATGCCCACTTTACAAGCCACCCACTATGCGGTTGAGGCTATTCAGGAGGAAGCTCGTCGCCTCATCCGGGAGGGGGTTCTGCGCCGCTCTGAAGCCATTTCCCACCTGCAGCCTTTTTTCCCACAGCGGGAGTGGCAGGCAATTGCCCAGGAGTTGGAGCTGCAAGACTACTGCCCCTCGGATCCCCTCTGCGATTTAATCGGCGATTGCGAGGAATGGGGCGAAGACTAATCTCGCTCTGCTGAGGATATCCAGCAGGCAGCGTCGGTGGCTCGCCGGCGCTTCGCTTTTTATCCGGTATTTTTTCTCTCTCCAATCTGTTGGCGGTCGAGCTGGATGAACTATAGTCAGTAATTAAACATCCTGTTTCTCCGGGTTCACATGGGTCAGACTGCTGTCCTTGCCACCTCAGATAGAGGTCTTGACCTAAACAGCCTCGACTTTGAGGTGCCGGGATGGCTGCGCGCTTTGCTTTCCGGTGCTGAGGATCCCGGCGATGGGCTGCGGCCCTACACGGCTGAAGAAGCCGATCTGCTGCGCCGTGCCTTTGAGTTTTCCTATTGTTTGCATCAGGGCCAAAAACGCAAATCAGGGGATCCCTACATTGCCCATCCAGTAGCCGTGGCTACGCTCCTGCGAGAGCTGGGGGGAGATGCGGTGACGGTGGCAGCGGGCCTTTTGCACGATGTTGTCGAAGATACAGAGGTCACCCTAGAGGCGCTGGAAGCCGAATTCGGCTCAGAAGTTCGTCTACTGGTAGAGGGAGTTACCAAACTTTCTAAGTTCAATTTCTCCAGCAAAACCGAGCAGCAGGCCGAAAATTTCCGCCGCATGTTTGTGGCCATGGCCAAAGACATTCGAGTCATCGTGGTCAAGCTGGCGGATCGCTTACACAACATGCGCACGCTGCAGTACCTCTCCCCCAGCAAGCAACGGCAAATTGCGGCCGAAACGATGGAAATTTTTGCCCCTCTGGCCAACCGACTGGGGATCTGGCATTTCAAGTGGGAGCTGGAGGATCTGGCTTTTAAGTATTTGGATTACGAAGCCTACCGAAAGATCCAGGAATTGGTCAACGCCAAGCGCGCCGAGCGAGAGGCGGAGATCCAAGCTTTTATCGAAGAGCTGCGTCAAAACCTCATCCAAGCGGGGCTGGAACATTTTGAGATCAGCGGGCGGCCCAAACATCTGTACAGCATTTACCGCAAGATGCAGCAGCAGCGCAAAGAATTTCACGAGATTTACGATCTCTCGGCAGTGCGGGTAATCGTGCAGACCAACAGCGAGTGCTATCGGGTGCTGGCGGTCGTTCACAACTGCTTCCGCCCTATCCCTGGGCGCTTCAAAGACTACATTGGCTTGCCCAAGGCCAATCGCTACCAATCTTTGCATACGGCGGTGATCGGCCCGCAGGGAAGACCGGTGGAGGTGCAGATCCGCACCGAAGAGATGCACCGCGTGGCCGAGTACGGGATCGCCGCCCACTGGAAGTACAAGGAGGCTGGCAGCACCACCGTTAGGCCGGACGAGGAGCGCTTTACCTGGCTGCGGCAGCTACTGGAGTGGCAAAACGACCTCAAAGACGACAAAGAGTATCTGGAGACCATTCGCGAGAACTTGTTTGAGAGCGAGGTTTACGTTTTCACGCCCAAAGGGGATTTGCTGGCTTTGCCGCAGGGATCCTGTCCGGTGGACTTCGCCTATCGCATCCACTCCGAAGTTGGGGATCACTGTGCGGGGGCGCGGGTCAACAACAAGATCGTGCCTTTGGATACCCGCCTGCGCAATGGGGATATTGTGCAGATCATCACGCACAAAAATGCCCATCCCAGCTTGGACTGGATCAATTTCGTTGCCACCAGCTCGGCCCGCAATCGCATTCGCCAATGGTTTAAGCGCTCGAATCGCGAGCAAAACATCGCCCGGGGTCGGCATTTGCTGGAGCGGGAGCTGGGCAAAACGGGCTTTGATGCCCTGCTCAAATCCGAGCGGATGCAAAAGGTGGCCGAGAAGCTCAACTACGCCAGCGTAGAGGATTTGTTGGCGGCTCTCGGCTATGGCGAGACAACCCCCACGCTGGTGCTCCATCGGCTACAGGAGGTCAGCAAACCGGCAGTCTCTCCCCCCACAGAGGCAGGAGCGATCGAGGGATCCAAGCTGTTGTTGCCGCGGCCTGGGGCGGCTTCTGGCTCCCGCAAATCCCAGTCCCCCATTTTGGGGGTGGAGGGCCTGAAACACCAGTTGGCCAAGTGTTGTAACCCGCTGCCCGGGGATCCGATCTTGGGCGTGGTCACCCGCTTCAAGGGCATTAGCATCCATCACCAGGACTGCCCGCGGGTGGCCCAAGTTTCGGGAGAACGTTTGGTGCCGGTGCGCTGGAATGAAGAGCAACTGCAGCAAAATGCTCAGATTTACCCGGTAGAACTGCATCTGGAAGTCATCGACCGCGTCGGGGTGTTGCGGGATATCCTGTCCCGTCTGTCGGATCAGAGCATCAATGTTCGCAACGCCAAGGTACAAACTTTTGCCAACCGCACTGCCCTGATCGATCTCTGTATCGATGTGCGCGACAAAAAGCAACTGACCCAAATTCAGAATCAACTGCGCCAGCTTTCCGACGTGCTCGTGCTGCGCTCCCGCCATTACCAGAATGGATCCCGTTGACCTACACCCGACCCTCCACGGCTACGGGTTCTTGACACCATCCCCTCGCAACCGGATCCCCTGCTCTGGGTCAGGTGTTGTCCCGCCCCGATCCCTACCGCCTTTAGTCTTGGCTGTCCTGCCAAGAGTACCTGCAAGCTCACCGGCAGCCAAGCAGAGCCGATCAAGCCAAAAGACAAGATCCAGGCTCTCTTCGCCAGCCTGTGGAAAAGCTGTGGAAATCCAGCGAAGCCTGCCCAAGCTCCGGTGGAGTCCCCAGCCATATTTAGGGGGAGGACTCACTACGTTAGGGGATCTCACGCTGATCGTGTGTTAAATTTTATGAATTTGTCAGGAAATAGCAACATTTGCATCCCTTCAGCCTGTGGAAAACCTGTGGAAAAACCCCAAAAACCTGTGGAAAACCTGTGGAAAAACCCCCCAAGTTATTAACAGGTATAAATACCCTGTGGAAAAACGGCCAAGTTATCCACAGTTTTTCCACAGGTGGGGAATAAGCTCAAAGGCTGATGGCGCAAGGGGTTGGCGATCACTTTCCACAGTTTCCACAGCCCCTACTACTACTAGATCAAAAAATTAAATTAGATAGGGATCGTGGTTTCTAGCTTGATCCCGCGCGCGCGAGAAAATTTTTTTTGCAAAACTCGTCTTGGCAAGGCAGGATCCGATCGGGGCAGTCGGTGTAGGATGTGCCTGTGCAGCCTTCAAGTGCTCCCCATGGTGCAAGCTCAACGTCCTGTGGATCGAGAACTGGAAACCGAGTCGTTCGCGCTGGCCCGGCGCAGCGGCAAGGCTGGCGGCCCCTATGGTGGGGAGAGCCGCTTTGATGAGGCTGCCGACCTGTCCCAACATGGCTTCAGCTTTACCTGTGAGCAAGCCGATCTCAGCCACCACCTCGCTTCCGTTGGACGAGCGGTTGCCAGCCGCCCTGCCCTGCCGGTTTTGGCCAATGTCTTGGTGGAGGCGAGCGGGGAAACTCAACGGGTTGCCCTGACCGCCTTTGACTTGAACTTGTGTATTCGCAGCGAGTTCGAGGCGCAGGTGAAGGGATCCGGTCGCATCACTCTGCCTGCCAAGTTGCTCGGCGATATCGTCAGCCGTCTGCCCAGCGGCCCGATGAGTCTTAGGGTGAGCAACCAAGCCCAGGAGGGTGCCCCTGTGATTCTCACGTCGGCAGCCGGCCAGTACCAAGTGCGGGGCATGTCGGCTGAAGAATACCCCACCTTGCCGGAGATACCGCTTCGTGCCGCCGCTGCGGATGGCGATCTGGCGGGGCAGGAAGGCGCAGCAGCTCAGGCCCTGGAGCTGCCCATCGAGAGCCTGTTGCAAGGGATCGGCCAAACCCTCTTTGCGGCCTCTGGGGATGAGACCAAGCAGGTGCTTACGGGGGTTCATGTCAAGCTCTTGGCGGGGGATCCCCCTTGCTTAGAGTTTGCGGCCACCGACGGGCATCGTCTGGCCATGGTGCAGGTGGAGGCAGACGGGATCCCGGTGGTGGCCAACCTGGGGTTGGATTTCACCATCCCTGCTCGTACTTTGCGAGAGTTGGAGCGCATCCTCGCCGCACAGACTGCGACATCGACGGTGGAATTGCGGTTTGACCGATCCCAGGTGCAATTTGTTCTGCCCCCTGGCGCCCAGTGCCAACAGCGGATCACCAGCCGCCTGTTGGAAGGCCAATATCCCGACTACAATCGCCTGATCCCGCGGCAGTTTGAGCGGCATGTGACCCTGGAGCGTCGGCCTTTGATCGAGTCCTTGGAGCGGGTGGGGGTGCTGGCTGCCCAGCGGAACGACATCATCAAGTTCAGCCTTTCTGAGGCAACCCAAACCCTACGCATCAGCACCGAGGCGCCCGATGTGGGCAGTGGCGAGGAATCTCTGCCGGTACAGATGTCCGGCCCTGACCTGGAGCTGGCTTTTAATGTGCGCTACCTGCTGGACGCCCTTAAGGTGTTTCAGACCCAGCAGGTGAGCCTGGAGCTGAACGGCGCCACCCAGCCGGCCATCTGGAAGCCGATTGGAGCGACGCGCCTCTGCTATTTGGTCATGCCGGTTCAACTGCGGGCTACCTAGCCCACCCAAGCCCGACCCAAGTCGAAGATTGGCCCCAGCGGCTAAACCAGGTAGATGCCGACACAGCTCAAACAAAGCGGTGGGTAAACTCTTGGATCAAGTCCACCCGCCCTTTGCGCAAAACGGCCGGATCCAGGCGCTCGGTCGTGTTGCAGGTCATCAACACCACCAGCCTCTGCCTGCAGTCGAGATAATCGGGATCGAGCACGCTTTGGTGAAGGGTGCCATCCAGCAGGCTGAGGATGCGTTCGGTTTTGGTGCTCTGCTGGGCCACCTCGCTGGCTCGGTCTTGGGCGAGGTTATCGGCTTCGTTGATGATCAAGCAGACCCGCTCCAGGTAGGGGGGCGCGATGAACTCCTGTACGGCTTCGTGATCCAAGATAAACACCACATAGCCCAGGGGCACCAGCAGCTCGTGGGCCACCGCTTGCGTCCAGGCCGTTTTACCCGTACCTGGGATCCCGTGCACCAAGACCGCCAATCGCTCCTGCTGTAGAATCTGCTGTTGAACTTGATCGGTAAAGGCCTGAATTTCGGCGGGAAAAGAACTGATTGGATAGGGGCTGTAGACTTGCCCGATCCGGCTTTGGTAGCCGCTCACCATCACCGCCAGATTGTAAGTAACCTTGCGAATTAAGGGCCTGAGATCCACGCCCAGCAGGGTGTAGCGGCGACGGTTGTGATAGGCGGTCTGAACTTGCAGCCAAATCTGGTGCTCTGGCCAGAAGGCATAGGTGGTGCCCGGGCTGCTGATTTCCTCCCAACTGCTGAAACGCTCGACCGGATAGTAGAAGTAGCGCTCCATATAGAATTGCACGATCTGCGCCGGTCGCCCCAGATGCGCCAAAACTCTGAGAACGGTCATTTCCTGCAGGCGCCTTAAAACGTAATCGATGGGAATTTGATCGCGGCTCACCTGCTGCCGAATCGGCGTCTCCGTGGAGAGCTGATCTTGAAATACTGCATAGTCGGGGCCGGGCAGAGGTGGGGTGATGCTATTCCAAAACTCTTCGATCTCGTAACGGGTATTCTCTGAAAATAAGTTGAGAAAGTTGGCCAGCGGGCTGTACTCTCTACGTCCTACTGCATTGGCAACATCGCTGCACACATCCAAAAATTTCTCGGCCAACGCCCAGGGATCCCGCATCGCCAGTTGCCAGAAATACTCGGCATCGAAATGGCGGTACAGGGGCTTCCACCCAGATTGCAGTAGGTTGTAGCTGTTGGCCTGCCGGTAGCCGGGGTAATAGTCTTCGTAATCGTTATCCATGCAGGGTTAGGGTCTGAGAAGAGGGAAACCAATAGGAGGTGCTAGGGCGTGGACGCCTGACGCTCTTCAGCCCAGCACTGGGATCCCAAGAAAGAGGGTAAGACGTGTATGCCGGCTTGCGTCCCCGGCCCGGAGACAACAGCCCCACCGTTTTCCGGTGCCGGCTCAGGCCCAAGGGTAGGGATCCCCAGATCCTGTTGGAAAAGGATATCCAAATTAGGTAGAGAGGGCTTCCAAATTGTTGCTGCAGGCTGCAGAGGTGGGATGGGCTCGGAGAGCAGCTTGGGCGTTGCGGCGCAGCCGGTGGGCCTTGAGGCGGCGCAGGGCAGAGGCGGGGAAGCGGCGGTCGAACTCCTCGTCGCCGAGCCGCGCCAGTTCTTGGAGATCGGGGGCAACGTTCCAAGGGTAAGGCTGAAAATCCGGGATCCGGCTGGGGCGGGCAAAGCGCTGGTTCCAAGGGCAGACCTCTTGGCAGATGTCGCAGCCGGCCACCCAATTGTGCAGGTTCTGGGCAATTTCGGCAGGGATCCGCTCGGCATGGCTCTCTAAGGTGTGGTAGGCAATGCAGCGGCGGGAATCCACCACCCCTGAGCTGACAATGGCCTGGGTGGGGCAGGCTTCCAGGCAGCGGCTGCAGGTGCCGCAGTGGGCAGTATGGGGACGGTCGGGAAGCAGGGGGAGAGTTGTCAAGATCACCCCCAGGAAAACCCAGGAGCCGTACTCGCGGGTGAGCAAGAGGCCGTTTTTGCCAATCCAGCCCAAGCCCGCCCGCATGGCCCAGGGCTTTTCCGCCACCGGGCCGGTATCCACGTAGAATCGGCCTCGATAATCCGGGAACTGAGCTTGCATCCAGAGGTGGAGCTGCTTCAGCCGCCGCCCCAGCACGCGGTGGTAGTCCCGCCCCCAGGCATAGCGGGAGATTTTGCCCTTGCCCGGATCCCGACTGTGGCAGATGGGGGTGTAGTAGTTGAGGGCCACACAGACCAGAGATTGCACCCCCGGCAGCACCCGCTCTGGATCCATTCGCCGCGGATCGGCCATCCAGGCCATGGCGGCGGCCATGCCCGCCGCCAGCCAGGCCCGCAAGCCCGCCAAGTCAGGGGGATCCGCCGCGCTGGCGATGCCGACTTTGTCAAAGCCCAGCGCCAGCGCCTGCTGCTTCACCTGCTCGGTAGCTCTGGCCCAGTCGGCTGTTGCTCCCACGGTCGGCCCCGGCAACTCTAGGGCTATTCTGGCAGACCCATCACCTGGCGGTAGCGGGCCTCCAGTTGTGCTGCCTGCTGCGAGCGACGGAAGGGATCCCAGTGGCTGTGCTCGAACAGCTCCTGCCGCAACTGGGCCACGTCCACCGTCGTTACCTCGCCGTTGGCCACCACCCGTTTCCCTCTAACCCAGACGCTGTGCACCACCTGGGTGGGCCGGCCCAGCACCAGCAGCCCGATGGGATCGGTACGGGGCAACAGCGACAGTTGGGTGAGATCGTAAAGCACCAGATCCGCCTGCTTGCCCACCTCCAGGGATCCCAGCTTCTCTCCCAGCCCTAGGCCAATGGCCCCACCGCGGGAGGCCATCTCGACGCTCTCGCGGGGCGAGATCCAGTGGCGGTAGTCGGGATCCGTGATGTTGTGCAGGATGGTGCCGATTTTAATGGCCTCCAAGAGATCCTGGGAGTCATTGCTGGCGGATCCATCGCAGCCAAAGGCCACATTCACCCCCGCCCGCCGGTACTTGAGGATGGGGGCGATGCCGCTGCCCAGGCGCAGGTTGCTCAAGGGGTTGTGGACAACCGTAGAGCCGGTGCGGGCCAAGATCTCGATATCGGCATCGGTAAGCCAGACGCAGTGGGCCAGCGAGGTTCTCCGGTCTAGGTAGCCCAAGCGCTCCAGGTGCTCGACTGCGCTGCAGCCGTATTTTTCCTGGGCCAACCTCTGCTGGGCGCGGGTTTCCAGCAGGTGGGCATGGCGGGGGAGGTCATACTTCTGGCTCAACTCCGCGCAGCCCTCAAACAGCTTGTCAGAACAGAGTTGGATGCCGGTGGGGGCCACCATCAGGGTGATGCCCTCTTCCGGGCGGTGGTACTTCTCAACCGCCTCTTCCACCAGGGCCAGCACCTCTGAGGTGCTCAGGGGATAGGCTGCCGCCTCGCCAGCGAAGGATGAACCGCCGGGCAGGCAGGTGGAGAGGGCCTGATCCTGAAGCAGGGGACCGATGAAGGCGCGGATCCCGACTTCTCGGTAGGCCCGCACTGCCGCCTCGAGGGTGGCCAGCTCCTGGCCGGGGATGAGGATGAGATGATCCACTACCGTCGTGCCGCCGCTGAGCAGGGTCTCTACTGCCGTCGCCAGGGCGCTGAGGTAGATCTTTTCCGGATCCGGCGGCGCGTACTCGTGCAGTTGTGCCAGCCACAGCTCCAGCGGGTAGGGCGGGATGATCCCTCTTTGCCACAGCTCGGAAGAATGGGTGTGGGCATTGACAAAGCCCGGCAGCAAGAGTTGGTTGCCGGCCTCCAGCTCTAGGCTGTCTGTGCCCGTTGCGGGTAACCCTTTATCGATAGCAGCAATCCGTTCCCCCTCGATGCGCACATCTGTGGTTTCGTAGCCTGTGCCGGTGGGGATCAACGCATTGCGTAGGATACAGCTCATGCCCAAGATCCAAAATGACCGCCTGTCACCCTAGCGTGTTGTAGTTGGCCGTGCCAAGGCAAAAAATAGGGAAACTCCATCCAGAAAGCCTCAACCTGCTCAGCCGGCTTGCCATGGTGGGAGAAGCAGAGTGGCACTGCTGCCGCCCACTGGGGTGAATTCAGGGATCCATCGGCAATAGAGCTATTTTTTCTTCTTGCTGGAGCCTTTTTTGGCTGGCTTGCTCTCGGCAACCGGTTCAGGAACAACCACCTCAGCAGTAGGCTCGGCAGCAGCTTGGTCAGCGACAGGTTCTGCCCCTTGCGCTGGCTCTGCCGGCTTGAGACCGGCCTGAGCAGCCACTTCAGCGGCAAAATCCGCTTCCTGTTTCTCGATCCCTTCTCCCAAGACAAAGCGCACGAAGCGCCGCACCCGGATGTTTTCCCCTAGCTTGGCAATGTGCTGCTTCACCAGTTCCTCTACGGTAATCGAGGAATCTTTAATAAAGGGCTGATCCAGCAGAGACAACTCCTTCAGGCGCTTCTCGATGCGGCCCTGCACGATCTTCTCGCGTATGTTCTCCGGCTTGTTGGCCAGATCCTCTTTGCCCATTTCGATGGCTTTTTCCCGCTCCACCACCTCGGCAGGGATCTGGTCAACGCTGACGTACTCTACGTTTTGGCAGGCGGCAATTTGCTTGGCGATGTCTTGCACCAGTTTCTTAAAATCTTCGTTGCGGGCCACAAAATCCGTCTCGCAGTTCACCTCCACGAGCACACCAATCCGATTGCCGAAGTGGATGTAGCTATCGACTACTCCCTCTGCCGCGACGCGACCGGCCTTTTTGGCTGCCCCCGCCAACCCTTTCTGTCGCAGCCAGGTGATGGCTTTGTCCATGTCGCCCCCCGACTCTTCCAGGGCTTTTTTGCAGTCCATCATGCCTGCGCCCGTCTTTTCGCGCAGCTCTTTGACCAGCTTGGCGTCAACTTTGGCATCAATACTCATGAGGGTTCCTCGAATGAAAGAACGAGAAGGACGTGGCCGAATGGGAGTGAGAACGAGTAAGCTTGGGCAAAATTGTAAGCCTAGATTCAAGAATACGAGCTTCTGGAGAGAAGACGGGCAGGGAAACGCCCAGAGCGCATGGGATCCCTGCCCCTGCTCTAGTCTTCGTCAGTTTCTCCTTCTTCGTCCTCTGCATCCTCCAGAGTGTCGTCGTCCAGATCCATAGCCCCTTCGTACTCGTACTCATCCTCTTCGACAGTGTCGAGCTGCCCATGCCGCCCTTCGTAGATGGCGTCGGCCAGCTTGCCTACAATCAGCTTAATCGCTCGAATGGCATCGTCGTTAGAGGGGATAAAGATGTCGCTGAGGTCGGGGTCACAGTTGGTGTCCAGCAGAGAGATGATGGGAATGTTAAGCTTGATACACTCCTGAATGGCGTTGGCTTCTCGCCGCTGATCGACAATGATCACCGCATCGGGGAGCTTGCGCATGGTTTTAATGCCGCCCAAGTACTTTTCCAGCCTGGCCAACTCTCGCCGCAGACGGCTGGCCTCTTGTTTGGGCAGGCGATCCAAAAGACCACTGCTTTCCATCTCCTCAATTTCTTTGAGGCGGTCAATGCGGGTTTTGATGGTGGCCCAGTTGGTGAGCATACCCCCCAGCCAGCGCTGGTTGACGTAGTAGCTGCCACAGCGACGAGCTTCTTGAGCGACGATCCCAGCAGCTTGCCGTTTGGTGCCGACGAACAGGAAGCGCCAACCCCTGTCGGCAGCATCCCGCACATACTCGTAGGCTTCGTTCAGATAACGGGCCGTCTGCACCAAATCGATAATGTGGATGCCGTTCCGTTCGGTAAAGATGTAGGGCCGCATCTTCGGGTTCCAACGGCTGGCCTTGTGCCCAAAGTGAACCCCCGCCTCCAACAGTTGAGGCAAACTGACTACGCTCATGAGTTTTTCATCTCCTACGGGTTAACCTCCGCCCGAACGGATCCCAGCTACGGCCTTCCTGACGGTTCCTGCACATTCACTCCCAGAGCGCTCTGCCCCAATTGGCGAGGAACTCCGGTGCTGTTGCAGCAAACCGCAAAAAGGCTGTAAGGACACCCGGTGGTTCAGGCGTGTGTTTTTTAGCAGCCTAACCAAGCTAGCATGGTTTCCGCAGGATCCCACAGCTTGGGGTTAACTCTGGCCGCGATCCAATGCTAGACTAACTAGGCGCTTCCTGAACTTCCACCTGTTCAGTGCGTCGGGGCGTAGCGCAGCTTGGTAGCGCACCACTTTGGGGTAGTGGGGGTCGTGGGTTCAAATCCCGCCGCTCCGATCAGCTGTTGTCGTTCCAGCGGCCCAGACAGTCAGGATCCCTGGACACGTTGGCTCTGAGATAGCCGCTTCACCTCGGCTCCAGAGAGCAGGCGATGGGCTTCTTGCAACAAGGCCGGGATCCGGTCGCGGTGGGGGCTGTGGATGAGACAGGGCCGTAGGGCCTCCGCATCCACTTGGTCTGCCCGTTGGCCGGGGAGCCAACTGCCGGCATTGCCCAACAGGTTGTAACGGCTTTTGGCATAGTCCACCAAGTCATAGGCCAAGGCCAAATTGCGCAACAGCAGAATAAATGGGATATTCACCTGTCCAGGGGTTTGGTCGTAGCGAGGCAGGCCCTGGTGCCAAGTTTTGGCGTAGTGTTCTCCCACCTGCTCAATCAAAGCTTGCTCTAGGCGGGCCAGGATCGGTGGCAACAGCTCATCAGCCCGATCCAACAGCTCCACCGCCCGCAGGTGCTCATCAAAATCGCTGGGTCGAGCTGCTCCAATGCTGAGGGTGTGAACCTGGGGATGGGACAGGCAGAACAGGTCGTTGAAGACCATTGGGCTGAGAGGTTGGCACAACTGCACCAGCTTGGCGGGCGGATCGTAAAGCTTGCCCCCTTTGTCTGAGGGGCTGATGATGAATACCCCCATGTCTTGCCGGGCGGCAGCCTCAATGGCTGGCCAGTTGGTCTGGTTGACAAAATACCAGTGCAGGTTGACGTAATCAAAGCCCCCCGACTGGATGGCTTCCACAATCAACTCCGTCGGCCCATGGGTGGAGAAGCCGACGAAACGCACCCGCCCCTGTCGCACCAGACGCTGACACACCTCCAGGCACCCTCCTGGACGCAGGCTGTGCTCCAAATCTTCCCAGGTGTTCAATCCGTGGATGGCCAGCAGATCCACATGGTCGAGGTTCAGGTAGCTCATCGATTGTTCGAACTTGGCCAGGAACTGCTTCGGATCGGCGCTGGGGCCAATTTTTGTTTGCACGATCAGATCTTGCCGGGGGAAAAGCGGCAAAATGCGGCCCAACTGCATCTCAGAGGTGCCGTAGCCGCGGGCAGTTTCGATGTGGTTGATGCCCACTTCCAGGGCCCGGCGGATCGTCGCTTCCAGGTTCTGCTGGCTTGCTGCTGGGATCCCTGACCAAGGAGTGTCTTGCCAACTGTGCTGATAACGCATGCCGCCACAGCTCAGTACAGGCATAGACAGCTCGGTACGCCCAAATCTGCGATACTGCATGATTTTTCCCTTCGACTGGCCCCATTTTAGTAACCTTCAACGACCGGGCAGGACGGGCGCCGGAACTGGTGGAAGACCCGCCAACTCTCTCAGGCGAAGAGGTGCTACCTTCGCCCTCTAGGGGAGGGAAAAGCGACGGAACGAACCGTTTCATTGCCATTTGAAACGACTGTAGTTCAAATCAAAGGCACGCCATCCATCAACGGCCTGCTCCTGCTGGCGAGATGGGCCTTTCGCGCAATTCTGGCCAGACTGGGCCTCTTGCAAAAGCTGCAAGTAGAAAGTCCGTCGTTCCCAATCCAGATCTCGGAGCCCGCAGCCCGGCTCTCGATCGTGCAGGCAATCGCGAAACTGACAGGTGCCCAAGCGATCCCTGACTTCTGGAAAGCACCGTATCAGTTGCAAAGGATGAACCGGCGGGATCCCTTCGCCGGCATTGAATCCGGGCGAATCGGCGATCCAACCGCCTTCTGGCAAGGGAAACAGCTCCACATGGCGGGTGGTGTGCCGGCCCTGGTGCAAGCGCCTGGAGACGGCCTGAGTAGCCAGCCGAACGTCTGGCAACAGCCGATTGAGCAGGCTGGATTTGCCCACTCCGGAAGGGCCTACTACCACCGAGATCTGATCTCGACAACACCGTTGCAACTGGGGGATCCCAGCTTGGGTGTGGGCGCTCACCAGCAAAGGCTCATATCCCCACCTCTGCAGGCGATCCACCCAAGTTGCCGCCACCCCCGGATCCACGCGGTCGCATTTGTTCAACACCACCTGAACCCGCAGTTGGCTGGCCTCAGCCTGCACCAGCAGACGGCTGAGGGCGTTGGGCTCGGGATCCGGCTCGGCCAGGGCCACCACCACCAGAACTTGGGTCACATTGGCAATAGCCGGTCGAGGGAGTTGAGTGCGCCGCGGCCAGATCGCCTCGATCACCCCTCGCTCCGGCCAGAGAGAGTCGGCAGCCGGCGGCAAGCCCACCTCTACCCAGTCTCCCACCATCACCGATTGCCCCATTTTTTTGAGCTTGGCCCGAGCTGTGCAGAGGAGCTCCGCCGGCATGGGCTTTTGGGCCGGGAACTGAGCTGGGATCTCCGGAAAAAGGGCGGCCAAGGCCGGATCGATGCGCACACGGTAAAAGTTGGCCTGCGCCGCTCGCACCCAGCCGGTATAGGTGGATCCCTGCTCCCCCTCTTGGGCAGCCTGTCCCGATCCCTTCCGGCTCAGGTGGCTCATGTCAAGTCCCCGCGGCGCACCCAGAGGATGTGATGCCCCTCAGGCGTAGCTTGTTGCCCCTCGATCCGATGCCCGGCCATCGCCAGGCTGTTGGGCACCTGCTCCAGGGGTTCTCCTGCATCCAGCCACAGCTCCAACAGCTCTCCAGGGGCCATGCGTTCCAGCCGCAGCTTCGCCCGTACGTAGTTGAGGGGGCAAGGGATCCCGCGCTGGTCAAGGACGAGCTTGACCTCTTGCAATGAAACAGCCTCTGGCGTCATTCTTCCTCACGCTCCCGGTTGCCGGGCATCTGGGCCAGCCCGCGCAACAACCCGCCCAAGAAACCATCCCGCTTGTTGATGCGTTCTCCGTGCAGCTCAGCCAAGCGCAGCAGCAATTCCCGCTCTTCTGAGCTGATGCGGGTGGGAATTTCCACCACCAGGGTGATTTTGTGGTCGCCCCGCGACATTGGGTTGCCGATGCGAGGCACCCCCTTACCTTCCAGGGTCAGCACCGTGCCCGGCTGGGATCCGGCGGGAATGGTCAGCTCCACCTCTTCCTCCAAGCCGGCCTTTGAGTCCAAGGTGGGCACCGAGACTTTGGCCCCCAAAATGGCCTGCAGATAGCTCACCCGCACCTCCGAGAGGATGGTCAGGCCATCGCGCTGAAAGTCCGGATCCGGCTCCACAAACAGGTAGACGTAGAGATCTCCGGGCGGGCCACCGCGCCGACCGGCATCGCCTTCTCCGGAAACCCGCAAGCGGGTGCCACTGTCCACGCCGGCGGGGATGTTGATGCGCAGTTTCTTCGTGGTTTGGGCCAGGCCCTCGCCATTGCAGTTGTAGCAGGGCTCCTCCAACACCTGACCACTGCCACCACAGGTGGGACAAACCGAGACTTGGGTAAAGTTGCCAAACGGGGTGCGGGTGGCCCGCCGCACCTGACCAGCGCCACCACAGGTGGGACAGATTTTGACCTCCGTGCCGGGCTTGGCGCCACTGCCCCCGCAGACATTGCAGACTTCTAGGTGGCTGATGCGAATTTGCTTTTCGCCCCCGAAGATGGCCTCAAGAAACTCCAATTTCAGGTCAAAGCGCAGATCATCCCCCCGTACCGGCCCATTGCGGCTGCGGCCATAGCCGGCTCCCACCCCCGCAAAGTTGGTGAAAAAGCTCTCGAAAATATCGGCAAAGCCACCCATCCCCGCAAAATCCTGGAATCCGCTCGCTGCCGCGGCGGCCCCTCCCAAGCCCGCCTCTCCAAAGCGGTCGTAGCGGGCTTTCAGCTCGCTGTCGGAGAGCACCTCATAGGCACGGTTGATCTCCTTGAAGCGCTCCTCCGCACCTGGCTCTTTGTTGACATCCGGGTGGTACTTGCGAGCCAATCGTCGATAGGCGCGCTTGATCTCCTCTTTGGAGCTGTCGCGGCTAACCCCCAAGATTTCGTAGTAGTCACGAGCCATAGAAGCGCTTCAGAAAAAATTAAAGATGCAAAGATCAAACATGCTTGAGACACAACTTGTCGGGCAACACAACCAAAGCAAGCCTACAAGCCACCGAGGCCAAAGAAGAGCTGTCTCCGAGAATCCCTAGCGAGCTCCGTAGATCTCGCCACCCATCTCCAGAAGAACAGCCCGCAGCTCTTCCATTGCGTTCCGTAAAGTTGCTAAGTCTACGTTATCATTTGCCAGCAATGCCCTCAATGTGCCCGCCACCTGAGCCCCCCGCTGGATTCGAGCTTCGCTGAGGCGATTGCCGTGCTCCTGCAGGGTTTTGTCGTAGTTGTAGAGCAGGCTGTCCGACTGGTTACGGGCTTCCACCAACTGCCGCCGGCGTTGATCTTCTTCGGCATAGGCTTCCGCTTCTCGGCGCATCCGCTCGATCTCGCTGCTGCTCAAGCCGCCGTTGTTGGTGATCTTGACGCTTTGCTCGATTCCCGTCCCCTTTTCACGAGCTGAGACTTTCAAGATCCCGTTGGCATCGATGTCAAACGAGACTTCGATCTGGGGCACCCCACGGGGAGCCGGCGGGATCCCGGTCAGTTGAAAGCGGCCCAAGGTCTTGTTGTCTTTGGCCATGGCCCGCTCCCCCTGCAGGACGTGAATCTCCACCACGCTCTGGCCATCGGTGGCGGTGGAGAAAATTTGGGTTTTGCTGGTGGGGACGGTGGTGTTGCGCTCGATGATGCGGGTGAAGACGCCCCCCAGCGTTTCCACCCCAATCGAGAGGGGGATCACATCCAGCAGCAGCAGATCTTTCACCTCTCCTCCCATCACCCCTGCCTGGATGGCGGCGCCAAGGGCCACTGCCTCGTCCGGGTTGACGGAGCGATCCGGGTTTTTTTTGAAGATCTGCCGAATCTTCTCCTGAACGGCGGGAATGCGAGTAGAGCCACCCACCAGGAGCACACGGTCGATATCCTCAGGGGAGAGGCCGGCATCCCGCAGCGCCTGTTCTGTAGGCTCGACAGTAGCTTCCACCAGATCCCGCACCAACTCCTCGAACTTGGCGCGGGTCAGCTCCACTTCCAGGTGTTTGGGCCCGGAGTCGTCGGCGGTGATAAAGGGCAGGTTGATGAGCGTAACCTGGGTGCTGGACAGCTCAATTTTGGCCTTCTCGGCCGCCTCCCGCATCCGCTGCAAGGCCATACGATCCCGCGAGAGGTCGATCCCTTCCGTCTCCAAAAACTGGCGGGTGAGCCAATCGACAATTCTTTGGTCGAAGTCATCCCCCCCCAGGTGGTTGTTGCCGGCGGTGGCTTGCACCTCGAACACGCCGCTGCCCAGTTGCAGCACCGAGACGTCGAAGGTGCCACCGCCCAAGTCGAAAACCAAGATGCGCAGATCTTGATCTTGTTTGTCCAGCCCGTAGGCCAGGGCGGCTGCCGTCGGCTCGTTAATGATGCGCAGCACCTCCAGCCCGGCAATGGTGCCGGCATCTTTGGTGGCCTGCCGTTGGGCATCGGTAAAGTAGGCAGGAACGGTGATCACGGCCTGGGTCACCGGCTCCCCCAGATAGGCTTCCGCATCGGCCTTCAGCTTCTGCAGGATCATGGCCGAGATCTCCTGGGGAGTGTAGGCGCGGTCTTGCACCGCCACTTCCACCATGTTGTCTCGGCCAGGGATCACTTTGTAGGGAACCCGCTTCCGCTCTTCTTCGGTCTCGGCAAAGGTGCGGCCAATGAAGCGTTTGATGCTGAAGATGGTGTTTTCCGCGTTGGTAACCGCCTGGCGCTTGGCCAGTTGGCCCACCAAGCGGGCGTTGTTTTTGGCAAAGCCGACGATGCTGGGGGTGGTACGCCCTCCCTCGGCGTTGGTGATCACAACGGGCTGGCCGCCTTCCAAAACCGCCACACAACTGTTGGTGGTTCCCAGGTCAATCCCGATGACTTTACCCATAGCCCCCTCTTCCGGTGCCCCAAGTTTTAACCCAAGGACGCAGTTCCACGGATCTTAAAAGCATTCTGCCCAGGATCCCGCAGAAACCTTCAGGCAGTGCTTCTGCATCCGTAGCTTTACTGTAGCCTTTCTGAAGACAGATAGGCTCTACTTGTCAAGGTTCAAGCGAGCAGTTTTGCTAAGAGTTTGCAGCACTTTGGGAAGAGGCAGAGGTATCTTCGGGGCCGGCCCCCTCGCTTTGGGGAGAGGGTGCAGGGTTTGGGCTGCCTGCCGAGACGGCTACCATGGCATGACGGATCACCAAATCCCCCAGCTTATAACCTGGCTGATATTCGACGGCTACCACATCTTCGGGATAGTCGGTGCTGGGTTGACGGGCGATGGCTTCATGTAGGTTGGGGTCGAAGGGATGGCCCACCGACTTCATGCGGGAGACCCCCATCTTTTTGAGAGATTCCACCAGCAGGCGGTAGACGCTCTGGTAGCTGTTGTGCAACTCCCGCTCGCGGTCGGTTTCCAGTTTCAACTGGTGCTGGGCCCGCTCGAAGCTGTCCACAACAGGCAAGATCTCCAGCACAAATTTCTGCCGTTCTTTTTGGCTGAACTCTTCTTTTTCCCGCTGGGTACGCCGCCGGTAGTTTTCAAAATCGGCGTAGAGGCGCAGGTAGGCGTCTTCTTTTTCTTTGAGCTGCTGGCGGACGACTTCCAATTCGTGCTGGAGCTGCTTCAGGGCTTCACCGGGATCTGGAGATGGCTCGGTGCCGGCTTCTGCGGAGGAGGCACCGGCTTCTGCTTCGCTGTCTTCCAAAATCAGCTTCTCCAGTTCTGCCTCCACGTCGATCTCTTCTTCCTGCAGCTCAGGATAGGTATCTTCTGGGGCCATCGGTTGCTTCTCTTCAGCAGTCATGGGTTATGTCGACAAGCGTGAGCAATAAGCAGTAACGTCGGGTGCCCACAGTTTGGCAGTCTCAAAACCATCGCCGCCATTAGCCAAACTGGGCTCTGTGCTGATCGTATTCTACCGACTCCTCTACCAGCCAGTTAAGGTTCCTGTTGTTCTAGCCTACCAGCAAGCTGTCCTGAGGCTGGCCCAAACACTGGGGAAAGTAGATCTCGGCCAAGTTGGGAATGAGGTGCCAGTTGTGGCTGTAGATGGGCTGGATGGGGGAATGGGTGTGAATGTGGCGGGCGAGAAAGTCGCGGATACTGTCGGCGGAGATCCAGAGGGTTTGGGCTTCTTGGAACATGCTGTAGCCCCCCCCACCGCCGGCGCGGTAGTGGTTGATGGCCAGGCGAAAGGTCTGATCCGGCTGCACCGGTTGGCCGCGAAATTGTAAGGTCACCAAGCGCTCGCCTACGGGGCGGGTGAGATCGAAGCAGTAGTCGATGCCGTGGTAAAGGTCGAAGGTGTAGCCTCGTGCTTCGGGGGCCACGACGGCAGCAGGATCGGGGGGAAGATGATCGGGATCCAATTGGCGAAAATACCCAGCCGTCTGCTCAAGAGCGCGTCGCAAGATGTCGCCGGTGATCTCCAAGATGCAGAGGGTGTTGTCGTAGACGGTGAGGCTGTAGGCGTCTTGCAGGGAGATGGGGCCTGCCGCCAGGCCGGCACTGCTGCAGATGTTGACCAGGGAGAGCTCCGCCGAGAGGCTGGCCTCCCGTACCGCCTGCAATTGGGCCTGATGCAGGAGCTCTGCTAGGGGATTGGCCCCCAACCGGGCTGCCAGCCCACCGCGATAGGCACAACGGGCCTGCCCAATGGGCTGACGGATGTAGCGCAAGGTGGCCTGATGATAGGGCTCTGTCAGGGCCAGGAGTTCGGGATCGGGATGGATCCCTTCTGCAGCCAGCAACTGGGCGGTTTTCCCGACAACTTGCCAGCGTCCGCCGTGGCGCTCCAGCTCCAAAGACACGTGGGAAAGGTGGCTGCCCCAGTAGCCGGGCTGCACCACCAGGGCCTTGGCCCCCCCTAGGCCGGCGATGGTCTGGTGGGTATGGCCGGAGAGGATGACGTCAATGCCCTCCAGCTCTGCCAGGGCCAGCAGCTCGTTTTCCCCCCTCAGGCTTTTGTTGCTGGTCCAGCCGGAGCGATCCGGGTTGTGCCAGTGCTCTGGGGTGCGCAAAGGGGGCAATTGGCTGGGGCCGCTGTGCAGAATCAGCACCAACACGTCCACCTGGGGCCGCAGCAGCGACAGGTAGTGCTGGGCAGTTTCCAGCAGGGGGGCAAAGCGCAGCCCCGCGATGTAGTCGGGCCGCTCCCAGGTGTCGATGCGGGGGGTGGTCAGCCCCAGCAGGCCGACACGGATCCCGGCCACTTCTCGGATTAGATAAGGCCGAAACAGGGGATCCCCATTTTGGCGGAGGATGTTAGCGCACAGGGTGGGACAGCGGAGATCGCTCACAAAATCCTGCAGGACCTGGGGCCCAAAGTTAAAGTCGTGGTTGCCCGGCGTGAAGGCGTCGTAGCCGAGGGCGTTGAGGGTATGGGCCATGGGGTGAGGGGAGACCCGCTCCACCTGAGCATAGTAGGTGCCCAAGGGGGATCCCTGGATCGTGTCGCCGCTGTCGATGAGCAACACCGGATCCGCGCTGGCTGCTCGCACGCGCTTGATCAGGGTGGCCAGCTTGGCCAAGCCGTGCTCTGCGGGGCTCCCGGCAAAGTAGTTCCAGGGATGCAGGTTGGCGTGGAGATCGGAAGTGTGGAGAATTGTTAACCGCATTCTAATATCATAACCGAAGCGAAAACTCCCATCCAAGCTCCTGTTTTCTGGGGAAGGGGGCTGTCACCTCAGCAAAAACAGCACCTGCACACAGCCCACCAAAAAACCCAGCAGGCCGCCCAAGTTGACGATGGCCTGCAGTTCTTGGCGCACAATTTGTTGGATGGCCTGCTCCAGGTCGGCGGGGGAGGTGGCGTTCACTTTGTCGGCAATCACCTGATCCAAGTTCAACACCGGGATCACCTGCATCATCAGGGATTCCAGATCCCGCTCCAGGTAGCGCTCCAGGATCAAAGCCAGGTCGGCGCTGATCTGATCGATGGAGGTGATCAACGCCTTGGAGTTGCGCAGGCGACCCAACACCAGGCTGGCCACTTTTTCCCAATCGATGCTCTCCCCCAGCCCCTTGATAACCTCTGGCCCTTGGCTGCGCAGGTAATCTTGGATCCCATCGCGGAGGGCACGACGCAACTGACGTACGGCGGAAACCGGCAGGTTTTGCAGGGAGAGGTTCTGCAGGATCTCGGTCAGGCGGCGGGGGGCGTTGATGTCTTTGAGCAGATCTTCCAAGATGGCTTCTGCCCCTTCCGGCTCCTCCAGGCAATAGGTGCGCAGGCGCAGTAGGGCGTTTTTGAGGCCAAACAAGTTGGCCACCACCCAGTAGGAGCCGGTGGCCCGCTCGCGAAATTCTTCATCCAGAGATTCGATGTTGCGATCGGTGAGAAAGTCCACTAGGTTCTGCCGCAACACCTTGGGAGGCAGCGCCTGCTTCAGGATCCACTCCGAGAGCTGCCGGGCTTGCTCAGCGTTGAGGCGCAGCTCCAGCAGCACCTGGTCGAACAGTTGGTTAATCGGCCCCTCCAAAAAGGTCTCCTGGCGGGCAAGCACCTTCACCAGGCGGGGCAACGACTCGTTAAACAGATCGGCCAAGATGCGCGCCAGCACCTGCGCCGTTTGCTGCTGTTGCTCGGGGTTTTGCAGCCGATCCAGCGCCACCCCCAGCAGCCAGCGGATCCCTGCCTGCATGCGCTCGGTTTGCAGCAGCTTGCGGGCCAAGTTGTGCAGCTCCTCTGGCGTGAGCAGGGATCCCATGATGGTCTTGGCAATCTGCTTGGCCAGGCGGGGCTGGTTCTGCGGGATCAAGCCGGGGGTGAAGGGGATGCGCCAGCCGAAAACCCGGTAGGGGCGATAGGGCCGGAAGAGCATCTTGATGGCGATGTCGTTGGTGAAATAGCCGATCACCAGCCCAGCTAAGGGGGGCACGAAGTAGGTCCAAAGGGCCATGGAGCAAACTTGGGGGGGATCTTCTCTACTCTACCGACCCGCCCCTGCTGGCTTCTTGTCAAGGCTATTGGATGATCAGGCTTTCGCTCAGTTCCAGCTCCACCAGCGTATTGGGCTGCAGCGTCACCACCCGGTCGATGTTGGTACTCCCTGCAGCAGCACCCGCCAGGCCGCCGGCCAAGATGGGCAAAAAGCCCCATCCCCCCGTGAGCACTCCCAAGGCCAATCCGCCCGCCGCCCCATAGCCCGCCCCACGGGCGACGGTAGTGCCCACGTCGGCGTTGCGATCCAATCCGACCGGGAGGGGTGCAGACTGGCCTCTAATAAGATAGGTGGAAGAGCCGATGGTGAGGCGGTTGGCCACAAAGCGGCTGCCGACGACCCGCTCTTGGGGATCGGCGCTCTCCGACTCCCGACCAGAAAACTTGAGTTCTCGGTAGATCGGCTCAAGAGTGCCCCACACCACGCTCCCCGCCGGGATCACCACCTGGCCAAAGCGATCCAGCACCGGCTCCGAAACTTCTAGGTTGCCGTTAATGGCCTGGTAGGGCTGGAAGGTGATGGGGCGGTAGACCGTGAGGAGAATACGGGTGCCGGCGGGCAGCTCGCCCCGCGCCGCCCCGGCCAGATTCCCCCCTGGACTGAGGTCGGGCCGCCGTTGGTAGGAGTAGGCCTCACCTGGCGGAGCCTGTCCACCTGGGGCCGCTTGAACGGGCACCACCGGGATTGGGGCCGGGCTCGGATCCCCCGGTGGTGGGATGGGATCCCCGGTGAGCGGCATTTGCGGCACCTGAGGCACCGGCGGCAGGGCTTGCGGAGCCGTGGAGCCGGGCGGGTTGCTGAGCAGAGGCAGGGTGGGGACGGGATTCGGCTGAGGAGCTTGAGGAGTGAACTCGAACTGCTGGGCAACAACTGCAGCCGCCGCCGCAGCCCACAACATCCCACTCACCAGCCACCCAAAGCCAACCCTTTGCCACGACGGCAAAAACGGCTGCAACGCTGAGCTCATGGATCCCGTCCAGTCACAACTGGCAGTAGCTTAACATCCTGACCAGCTCGTGCCCACTATATTTAGTAGAGGTTAAGGGGGCGGCGGCCCTTAAAACACTATTGAGACCTGTTGAAGGCCTGGACTGGGTTTTCCCTAGGGGCTAGGTGAAGGAGAGGGGGAAGGCTCCCCGCCAGCCTGTGGACTCGGCGTGGGTGTGGGTTCTGGAGTAGGGGTAGGTGTGGGTGTCGGGGTAGGTGTGGGTGTCGGGGTTGGCGTGGGTGTGGGTGTTGGAGTGGGTGTGGGCTGGGCGGCCCGCACCTGGAAAGACCACTGCTGGATGGCAGTGTTGCCGCTAGTATCGGCAATTTGAACGGCAATCAAGGTTGGTCGATCGGTGGGCAGCGGCTCGGCTGGGGTATAGGCGAAGCCGGTGCGGCTGAGCTGGGCTTGGGCAGTGACATCTACATTGTTCACCAGCAGGGTAAAGCTATTGAGGTCGATCCCCTGGTCATCTTGAAAGCGGGCGGAGATGGCGGGGCGCGGGTTGTCGGTCACCGCTCCGTTGGGCGGGGCCAGGTCGCTGATGGTGGGGAAGGTGGTGTCGGTCACCTGCCCAATGCTGATGGTTTTGTCCGGCAATTGCACCAGGGTCACCAGCCCATTCCGCTCCAGACGGGCGAACACCGGCGCTTCCGAGGCCCGGTCTTGGCTGCGGAAGGTGTAGCTGCCCTCGTATTGGCCAGGGCGGGTTTCCTGCAACGGCAGGTTGTAGGCGATACCGGGGATGGAAAAAGACCCCTGCGCCCCCGGGGATCCCAGCAAATACACCGTCAGGGTGTCCCCCGGTTTGACGGATCCCAGCTCCTCGCGGACCAAGAAAGTTCTCACTTCCGGCGCGGCAGGCAGCGTTTCCACCAGCGGCTCCACAGGGATATCCGGCGTAGCCAGGGGCTCAGGGGTGGGGGTAACCTGGGCGAGGAGCTCGGTGCGGATCCCTGGCCCGGGGATGGCAGCTCCCACCGGTGGGTCTAGGCTGGGCACCCGGCCCACCTTGGCCAGCGCTTGGTAGGTAAGAGCCGCCACTTCCCCCCGCGTGGCCACCGCCTGGGCATTCAAGCGGGTGGGATCAGGGTAGAGCACCAACAGCCCTTCTTGAACCGCTGTCGCGATGGGGGCGCGGGCAAAGTTGGGAACCAAATTGGCATCGCTGAACCCGGCCAGGATGGCGTCAATTTGGCTTGGATCCTCGAGGAGCTTGCCGTTGGTGGCAGCGCGGGTCAAGACGGTGATGGCCTGGGCACGGGTGAGGACCTCGTTGGGACGGAACGTGCCGTCGGGAAAGCCGGAAACATACCCTGCTGCTGCCGCCGCGCCAATAGAGGGAGCTGCCCAACTGGGAATGGGATCGGCAAAGGAGCGTACGGGAACGTTGGTATCCAGCCCAAAAGCTTTGGTAACGATAACGGCAAACTGGGCGCGGGTAATCGACTCATTGGGGCGAAAGGTGCCGTCTGGGAAGCCGCCGATGATCTGCCGCTCGTTCAAGCCGGCGATGTACTGGGCGCCCCAGTAGGTGCCGATATCAGAAAGTTGCGCCCAAGCGGGATCCCCCATCCAAACCAAGCTGCTGCAGCCTACCACCAGAGCTGCCGTCTTCCAACCCTGCCAAAGGAAAAGGTTGCGCATTGTTCACACCTCACGATCTGCTAGGAGAGCCCCTGGGAGGTTTGTGAGTTCAAGAGGGGCCAGCTCGAACCTAGTTATCCAAGCCATAGCCCCAGACGAGGAAAGTTCTCAAAAAGTTCTCCTTGGCGGCCTGTTTTGTCGCCTGCTCAGGGTGCAGGATTGGGGTAGCGCTGGTGCACCGCTTCGATCTCCGCCAAGATCTCAGGCGACAGCTCCAGGCAACTGAGGTTTTCCTTGAGCTGGGCCAGGTTGGTGGCTCCGATGATGGTGCTGGTGACAAACCAGCGGCTGCGCACAAAGGCCAAAGCCAACTGGGCAGGGGTCAGGCCGTGCTGGCGGGCAATGCGTACGTAGGCGGCCACGGCCTCTTCCACATTGGGCTTGCGGTAGCGCTGGCCAAAGCCCTCAAACAGTGCCAAACGGGATCCCGGCGGCTTGGCGCCCCCCAGGTATTTGCCCGTCAGCAGCCCAAAGGCCAGGGGGCTGTAGGCCAGCAACCCCACCTGCTCGTGGTGGCAAACCTCCGCCAGGCCCATCTCAAACGTGCGGTTGAGGAGGCTATAGGCGTTTTGAATCGAGACCACCTTGGGCAGGCCCAACTGCTCGGCCAGGTGGCAGAACTGGCAGACTCCCCAGGGGGTTTCGTTGCTCAGGCCGATGTAGCGCACCAGGCCCTCCTGCACCAGTTCCGCCAAGCCCTGCAGTTGCTCGGCAATGGGAACCGTGGGCCGCTCCTGGCTGGGATCGTAGGCCACCCCCCCAAACAGGGGCACATAGCGATCCGGCCAGTGGATTTGGTAGAGGTCGATGTAGTCGGTCTTCAGGCGTTTGAGGCTGCCGGCCACCGCCTGTTTGAGGTTGTCGCGGCTAATCGAGAGAGACCCACCGCGGATCCAGTGCCAGGGCCGCCCGGGGCCGGTGATCTTGGTGGCGATGATGAGGCGCTCCCGCGGCTGGTGTTGTAGCCACTCGCCGATGTAGCGTTCTGTGGCTCCCTGGGTTTCCGCCCGCGCCGGCACCGGGTACATCTCGGCGGTGTCGATGAAGTTGATCCCGTGCTCCACCGCGTAATCGAGCTGTTCCCAAGCCTCGGCCAAGGTATTCTGCTGTCCAAAGGTCATGGTGCCCAGACAGATTTCCGAGACCTGCAAAGGGCTGTGGCCAAGCTGGCGGTAGCGCATGGAAACTCCCGATCTCCTAACCCGAGACAGCACACCTTAGCCCCATTGTGCCTAACACCTGCCAGCCTATGGGATCCCTGCCCCTACTCTTGCTGCAGCATAGGCATGTACTCGCGGTAGATCTGGTTTAGGATTTCCAGGCCAATGCGGGTGCGACTGTCGGGGGGACGGGCCTCGACGGCTGCCTTTACTTGCAAGATGGTGCCCACTGGGTAAGGAGAACGCAGCTCCTCCCGCTTGCCCAAAAACACATCCGTGAAGTAGTCGATCAGCCGCTTGACCTCTCCCATGTCCTTGCGGGAAATGTCCATATCCAAAACGGTGGTCAATTTGGCCCGCATCGCCTGGAAGCTTTGCTGACTGGCGTTGAGGGCCACCCGCTTGGCCAGGCTATCCACCACAATTTGGCCGATCTTCTCCACATTTTGAGTTACAATCTCGCAGTGGCGGGCAGCAAAGCGCAGTTGCACTTCATCCAAAAATCGTTCGCGCTCCAGGATTTGGATGCCCTGCTGCTCCAGATCCACTCCGTAGCTTTGCAACTGCTTGTACTGATTCAAAACCCATTGGTTGTAGAACGAATCGGCCAAAACCCGCCAATAGCCGATGATTGTTGCCTCAGCAAAGGGGATGCTAACCAAATAGGCCTCGCTGGTGATCCGGTGCAAATGCTCGGTTAGCTTGTCCCGCTCTTTCTCGTCCAAGTAGGAGGTGCGCGGCACCCAAGCTGCTCCATACTCGCTTTTCACCTCTCCGGGTAGGGATCCGAAGATGGTGTCAAAAAACTGATGAATGCTGAAAAGAAGAAACTTTCCCGGATCCTGCAGGCGGTTGAGCAGCTCTTGTTTTTTCTCTTCTTGATATTGGGTTACCAACTGCTGCGCCTCGGCGGCCTGGCCGCGCGCCGCCTCCGCATCTTGCCGCAGCTTTTCGATCTCTTCTGCGCTCGGCACCTCGGTAGCAGCAGGTTCCCATTCTCCACTGAAATAGCCTCCCCCCGGCCCTGCGCCACCGATGCCCACCAAGGGAGCGTCGCTGTCGTTATCCAGGGTTAAGAGGCGAGAAAGAGCCTGCAAGCGAGCCCGCCGATCGCCAGAGCACAGGGATCCCACCTCCACCGGATCCCGACTTTCCCACCCCTCTAGCCCACCGATGCGGTAGAGCGTGTAAAAATACTTGCTGAGCAGCAAGGCGAGGAGATGTCGGTTTTTGACGTCGTTGTACTCCAGGTAGGCCCGCAGACACAGTTGGAAGGCGATGTTGGGCAGGCTGCGACACACCTCCTTGATCTGGGAGTACACCCTTTGCAGATGCGGTCGAAAGCGACGCGGGATCGCCTCGGGCCGCAGGCCGCGCAGCAGGAACTCCGGCTGGCGCAGATCTTGAGGGGTGAAGTAAAAGCTTTCTTGCCAGAGCAGCTCGTCCAGGTCGCGGGCAAAAATCGGCTTCAACTGATCGATGATCTGCACAACGACCGCTTCGTTAAAAACCGGTATGATTTCTTCAATACGCAGCTCCTCGTAAATAGAATGCAGCCGCTTGCTGCGAAAGTCCTCGATCGAGATCAGCCCCTTCATGGTTCCAATCCGACCGTCGCTCAGCAGGAACTTATAGACAACTTCGGCAGTGGCGCCTGGGGAGAGAACGGGAGTTCCGGTCAAGTCAGGGCAAATTTGCAGGGGGCGTAGCAAGCGGCTGGTTTCACTGATGCTGAAGCAACTCCAAGCTGCCGGGTTGAGCACCACCGACGATAGGCCGGCCAGCAATTGCTTCTCATCCAACTCCTCCAGCCGGATTTCTCCCCCGGGAGCTTGGCGGGGTGCCGTGGGTGAAGCCGCCTGCGAATCCCGAACGGACGGCGGAGATAAGGATAGAGGAGACGCGCTCATGCAGCAAAGGCCGTTTAACCTCAAAGTTCACTCTAGACCGGCAAAGGATGGATAAGATGTGATCCGTATCTCTGTGTCCAATGGAAGTCTCTAAAGCAAAATCTGCCCAAAAACCCCCCCGCTGTTATCTATTCCCACCAGTATCTTGAAACGGTCAGCTTTTGGGTAGCGTGCAACCACGGTTTTAGGGATCCCCTAAGGGATACGCAACTTTAGCTCTGGTGGATGAGGTTGCTGAGGCTTTTCCCCTAACTGCCCTCCAAACCGGCTTTTCTGCCGCAACCCCTGGGCTAGGATAAAGGGTCCGCCTACCAGTACGGGCCAGAGTTGCATTTTAATTCGGGTTGATTCGGGATTGAGGTGCAGTGGTCATGACGGCCATTTTGATTGTGGACGACGATCCCACCATTCGGCTGGTGTTGAAGCGATCCCTGGAGCGACAGGGCTATACCGTCGAGATGGCCAGCGGTGGCTTGGAAGGGCTGGAGAAAGCTCATCTCCTAACCCCGGGGCTGATTATCTGTGACTGGATGATGCCGGACATGGATGGGCTGGAAGTCTGCCGGCGCATCAAGGCGGATCCCAAGTTTTCCACGACGTTTTTTATTTTGCTCACTGCGCGCACAGAAGTCGAAGACCGTATTCAGGGCCTGGATGCCGGGGCAGACGAGTTCCTCAGCAAGCCCATCGACCCCAACGAGCTGCGGGCGCGCGTGCGGGCTGGGCTGCGCTTGCATCAGCTCAGCTACGACTTGCAACAGCAAACCGCCAGGTTGCGGGCAGAACTGGCCGAGGCGGCCAGCTATGTGCGTTCGCTTTTGCCCAAGCCGGCCTCTTTCCCCGATCACCGAATAGCCATCGAGTGGTGCTTTTTGCCTTCGCAGGAGTTGGGGGGGGATTCATTTAACTACCACTGGCTAGACGAGGATCATCTGGCCATCTACCTGCTAGATGTGTCGGGGCATGGGGTGGGATCCGCTCTACTGTCGGTATCGGTGATGAACCAGTTGCGCTCTCAGGGCTTACCCGACACCGACCCGCGACAGCCGGATGCGGTCTTGCGCGCCCTCAACCACTCTTTCCAGATGGGATCCCACCACGACATGTACTTCACCCTTTGGTATGGGGTCTATCAGCCGCGATCCCGTCTGCTCTCTTTTGCCAGTGCTGGCCATCCGCCTGCTCTGCTCATCCAGGCTCAGGAGTTGCGCCTGCTGAAGACCGCCAACGTGCCCATCGGGGTTTTGCCCGACCAGAATTTTCAAAGGGATCAAGTGCAGATCCCTGAGAACAGCCACCTCTACCTGTTCAGCGACGGAGTTTACGAAGTCATGAACCCGCAGAGAGAAATCTGGGGGCTAGACAATCTGATGGCTCTGCTGAGCAAGAGCGCCGACGGCAGCCTGGATCAGGTGATCCAGCACGCCCAATCTTTCCAGGGGCAAACAGATTTTGAAGATGATTTCTCCTTGCTTCGTGTCAGCTTTCGCTAAACCCCCACGCCGGAAAGCACCACCATCACCACCACCGCTGCAAAGATGATCAAAGCATAAAACTGCGCCTTGCCGTTCTCCAGGTATTTCATCACTTCGCCGCCGACCATTGCCACCAGGCCCGTCAAGTTGACCACCCCATCCACAATGCGGCTGTCCACCTCCAGCGCCTCCCGCGCCACAAAGCGGGTGCCCCGCACAAAGACCCGCTCGTAGAGGTCATCAATGTACCACTTGTTGAGGGAGAAGTAGTACAGGGGTTGCAGGCTTTGGGGGAAGGTGCCGGGATCGATGCGCTTCTGCCAGTAGATCAAGCCGGCCAAGGTGATGCCGATCAGCCCAATGCCCACCGAGCTGCCCGCCATG
Organism: Synechococcus sp. OH20; assembly: GCF_047502685.1. NCBI lineage: Bacteria > Bacillati > Cyanobacteriota > Cyanophyceae > Synechococcales > Synechococcaceae > Synechococcus > Synechococcus sp. OH20. The sequence goes on from NZ_JANSIQ010000037.1 coordinate 43,917, forward strand.
ATCAGAAACTCCCGCCAGTCAAAGTGACCCGCCAGCACCCCTTGCCACTCGGCTGCCACCTGGGCCCAGAGGGAAACGGCCTCTGTAGCCGATTCGCCAGGCGCATGGATGAACGCCTCGAAGAAGTTGGCAAAGGGAGTGCCCACCAAGCCGATCAGCACCGAAGGAACCGCCAGCGCCACCAACGGCATCGTCATCGACAGGGGAGACTCATGCGGCTCGGCGGCGTGGCCATGCCCATCGTGCCCGTCTTCCACAGCTTCGGGATGGCTGCTGGGCTGGGGCCTTTCGTAAAGGTTCATGGCTCCGGGGCCGTAGGCCGCCTCTTTCCCGGCAAACGCATAGGCAAAAGCCGGCACCGGTCGGCCCTGGCTGACGGCCACCTCCTGCCGCAGCTTCAGGTTGGTGCCGCGAAACTCCCCTTCAAAAGTAAGAAAGTAGATGCGGAACATGTAGAAGGCGGTGATCCCCGCGGTGAGGAAGCCCACACCCCAGAGAGCTGGGTTGTGTTCAAACACCGCGGCCAAGATCTCGTCCTTGGACCAGAAGCCGGCAAAGGGCGGGATCCCACAGATGGCTAGCGTGCCAATCAAAAAAGTAATGGCCGTAACCGGCATGTATTTGCGCAGCCCTCCCATCAGGCGCATATCCTGAGCTAAGGCGGGGTCATGGCCAACCACGGCTTCCATGCCATGGATGACCGAGCCGGATCCCAAAAAGAGCAGCGCCTTAAAGTAAGCATGGGTTGTCAGGTGAAACAGGCCGGCCCCATAGGCACCGCACCCCATGGCCATGACCATATAGCCCAGTTGGGAGATGGTGGAGTAGGCCAAGCCCTTTTTGATGTCGTTTTGGGTGATGGCGATGCTGGCCCCCAAAAAAGCCGTACCTGCCCCTGTCCAGGCGATGAGATCCATGACTGCTGGGATCCCTTCCAGCAGCGGGAACATACGCGCCAACAGGAAGACCCCGGCAGCCACCATCGTGGCCGCGTGGATGAGGGCGGAAATGGGCGTGGGACCTTCCATGGCATCCGGCAGCCACACGTGCAGCGGGAACTGGGCCGACTTGGCCACTGGCCCCAAGAACACCAACACCGCAAACAGGGCAACCAAGCTGCTGCTCACCGCGCCGTTGGCCACCATCTGCTCCACATTGCGGGCCAGTTCCTCAAACCCAAAAGTGCCGGAAATCCAGTAGAAGCCCAAAATGCCCAGCAACAGGCCAAAGTCCCCCACACGGTTGACCACAAACGCCTTCTGGGCTGCTTCCGCCGCCGCCTGCCGCTCGTACCAAAAGCCGATCAGCAGGTAGGAGCACATCCCCACCAGCTCCCAGAAGATGTAGATCTGCACCAGGTTGGGGCTGACCACCAGGCCCAGCATCGAGGAGGTGAACAGGCTCAGGTAGGCGTAGAAACGCACATAGCCGGGGTCGTGGGCCATGTAGCCATCGGAGTAGATCTGCACCAGAAAGGCCACCGTGGTTACCACCACCAGCATCATGGCGCTCAGGTGATCCACCACAAACCCCATGTCCACCAAGAAAGATCCCGCCTGAGCCCAGGTGATGGTTTTGAGAACGGTCTCATGGCCCTGCACTTGGCTGACCAGAAGGGCAAAGGCGTGAACCATCGCCGTTCCCGTCGCGAACACGCTCAAGAAGGCGGCCAGAGAGCGGTTGGATCTTGTCCAGGCATTGAACACCAAAATGCCCAAGCCGAGTAAAAAAGCCGCCACCAACGGATAAACGGGGATCAACCAGGCGTATGCGTAGATGAATTCCATGGGAAATGGTGCTGAATGCGTCCTCTTGCGGTAGTCAACCCTCCCTGCTGGCCGGTGAAAATCTATCTCCAGGGATCAGGGGTCTGGGCCGGCAGGTGCTCTGGGGCTTCTGACATTGTAAATCTTTGCAACACGATCAGCGCCCCCCTTGTGGCTGCCCAATCCATGAGAGCAGAGATTTTTCTTTCTGAGCAACCGGGATCCCCGCAGGACAATCGGGAGATATTCTAAAGACTCTCCCCGAGCCTCGATCCGCAAGGCCTACGGCCCGCTGACGCGATCAGCCGAGGCCGTCGCCGCGAAGATGACAGGGATCGCTTGCAAGCGCTACAACAAAAGCCTAGGGGCCGTAAACGATCTGGAGAAAACCCATGAGCCTGAACTTGGTGACCTTGGTGGGGCGAGCCGGCATGGATCCGGAGGTGCGCTACTTCGAGTCGGGCAAGGTGGTGTGTACCTTTAGCTTGGCGGTCAACCGCTTCCGCAAAGGCGAAGACAAGCCCGATTGGTTCAACTTGGAGCTGTGGGGGCGCACGGCTGAGGTGGCCGGAGAATACGTGCGCAAGGGCAGCCTCATCGGGGTAACGGGCAGCCTCAAGTTCGATCGCTGGAAAGACAAATCCACGGGTGAGGAGCGCCAGCGGCCTGTCATCGCTGTAGATCGTCTCGAGTTGCTGGGATCCCGTCAAGATCGCGAGCCTGACCTGGCTGCAGAGGAGCGGTTCTAAATCTGCCCCAGCCGACGTTGGCACTCCCGCACCACCTCGGCCAAATCCTGACTACACCAGGGGTAGCTCAAGAGTGGTCGTCGGACTACCCACAGCGGGATCCCCAGGGTTTTGGCCACGGCCTGTTTAACGACCAGCCCACCCGCTTCTCCCGAGTCCTTGCTGATGACTCCCTGAAGATCTAGCCTCTGCCAAAGCCGCAGCTCCTGCTCAAAGCTGAGGGGCAGGCGCATCCCAATCACCCGCTCAGCAGGGATCCCGGCTTGCACCGCTTGGGGAACCGACTGCGGCAGTACCCGCGCGTACAACTGGCAGCGATCCTGCCAGGGTACAAACAAGGGCAACGCCTTCACCCCCACCGTCAAGAGCAGCCGCCGCCCCGCCAGCACGGCCTCGGTGAGCACCCCCTGCCAGTCCGGCACCACCTGCACCCAGGGATCCAACGCCACCGGGGGGCGCTCGTAGCGCAGGTAGGGGATCCCCAGTTGGGCCGACACCTGCATAGCCAATTGTGAGATCTCCTGGGCAAAGGGATGGGAGGCATCCACTACCACGCGGATCTGGCGCTCCTGCAGGAACTGTTCCAAAGAGGGCAGCGAAAATCGCGTCACCACCACCTGGCCGGGCAGATCCCGATACAGGCTTCTGCCGCCCTCGCTGGTGACGCTGGCTATCCAAGGGATCCCCTGGCGGCTGAGGGCCTTGGCCAAGCTGCGGCTCTCGCTGGTGCCCCCGATCAAGGTCACTTTCGCCAGATCACCGACTGAGCTCATGGTGTGTTGCCAAACTTTGGCACCCGTAGATACGATCAAGATCAACGGCTGGAGGCAGTTGCTCATGATCGAGATGCATGTGGCTGGGATCGCGGTCGATGCCGTTAACCAGAACCCCATCGTCATCCTGCGCGATAGCAGTGAGCGGCGTGCCCTGCCCATTTGGGTGGGGAAAGCAGAAGCCAATGCCATTTTGCAGGCGCTGGACGACCAAAAGCCACTGCGCCCTATGACCCATGATCTAATCCTCAACTCCTGGAAGACGTGGGGGATCAGGCTGGAGCGAGTTATCATTCACGCCCTGCTGGACAACACCTTCTACGCGGTGCTCGTCACCTTCTGCGGCGATAAAAAGCAAGAGATCGACTGCCGCCCCAGCGATGCCATTGCCCTTGCCCTGCGAGCCCACGTTCCCATCTGGACGGTGGAAGAGGTGATCGCGGAAGCCTCGATCCCGATGAACCAGGATGCCGACGAAGCGGAGCGGGAAGCCTTTCGCAAGTTTGTGGAAAACGTGACGCCCAAAGACTTTATTCGCAGCCGCCCCTTCACCGACCACCCCACGGAAGCAGACAGTTGAAGTTGCTGCCCTGCTGAGCTATCCGCTGCTAGAGGATCCGAGTGATTGACCAGTCTCTGCCCCCTGTGGCCGTCTAAGGCTCTGCTCATTTTCTCGATAAGGTGTCCCATCCTGAGTTAATCAGGAGGCGGGGATCGCGCCCGGCTGCCGGAGGGTGAGCCCCTCAGTACCTACCCTGAGCTCCCGGTCTTGCCGGCATTTCAGCCTACAATCAAGCTAGAGTAGCCCTCTCAGCTTAACCAAGCTATGATGCAAACCCTAGATCGGCCCAGCGCCCCCCCTCAGCAGCCCTACCCAGAACCGGTCTATCCTCGTCGCCCCACCCGCACCGTGGCCGTAGCCGACGTGTTGATCGGCAGCCAGCACCCGGTGGTGGTGCAGTCGATGATTAACGAAGACACCCTCGACATCGAGGCGGCGGTGGCGGCCATCCGTCGTCTGCACGAGGCGGGCTCGGAAATTGTGCGCGTCACCGTTCCCAGCATGGCCCACGCCAAGGCGATGGAGGCGATTCGGGACAAGCTGATCCAAACCTACAGGCCGGTGCCCCTGGTGGCCGATGTGCACCACAACGGCATCAAGATCGCCCTGGAAGTGGCCCAATACGTGGATAAGGTGCGCATTAACCCAGGGTTGTTTGTCTTTGAAAAACCCCAGCCCGGTCGTACCGAATATACCCAAGCGGAATTTGAGGCCATCCGCAACAAAATCCGGGAAACCTTCACCCCCCTTGTCCAGACCCTCAAAGCCCAGAACAAAGCCCTGCGCATTGGGGTCAACCACGGATCCCTGGCAGAGCGGATGCTCTTCACCTACGGGGATACGCCTGAGGGCATGGTGGAGTCGGCCCTGGAATTTGCCCAAATTTGCGCCGAGCAGGATTTCCACAATGTGGTTCTCTCCTTCAAGGCTTCCCGTCCTCAGGTGATGTTGGCGGCCTACCGGCTGGCGGCCCGCCGCTTCGATGCCTTGGGCCTGAATTATCCCTTTCACTTGGGCGTAACCGAGGCCGGCGATGGAGAATATGGCCGCATCAAGTCGGCCGTCGGGATCGGGACGCTGCTGGCCGAAGGGATCGGCGACACCATTCGGGTGTCTCTCACGGAAGCGCCGGAAAAGGAGATCCCGGTGGCCTACGGCATCTTGCAGGCCCTCAACCTGCGCAAGACCATGGTGGAATATGTGGCCTGTCCTTCCTGTGGCCGTACCCTCTTCAACTTGGAGGAAGTGCTGCAGAAGGTGCGCGCCGCAACTCAGCACCTGGTGGGCCTCGACATTGCCGTCATGGGCTGCATCGTCAATGGTCCAGGAGAAATGGCCGACGCCGATTACGGCTATGTGGGTAAGACGCCAGGGGTGATCTCCCTCTACCGCGGCAAAGAAGAAGTGAAAAAGGTGCCGGAATCCGAGGGCGTCCAAGCGCTGATCGATCTGATCAAAGCCGATGGCCGTTGGGTGGATCCGCCTTCTTCCCCCGGGACCCCAGCCTGAGTTGAAATCACTACGTCCAGAGCAACTGTAGATTTCAACGGCCATTTATAGTCGTTAGATTAAGACACTTTGCCGCCGGCCCGCCCTCACCCCCGGCCCCTCTCCCTCAGGGAAAGGGGAGTGAGAGCGTTGCGTAGCCATAACGACGTAGCGAGCCGTTTCATTGCTATTTGATTTGAAATGACTATAGAAACCGGCTAGTGGCGTTTGCTACGCAGGGCTTTGGCGCGGTTGTTGACCTGCCTCACAAACAGAGGCAGCAGGTGCTCCTGGATGTAGGCAAAGGCCGCTTGTAGACCTTCTTTTTCGTAAAGCAGGCCGATTTCTGCCTCCACCTGTGTGGGATCCCTGAGGGCCGACAAAAATTGATTGGAGGTCAGCCAGGTGAACAGTTCTGCCCGATTCAAATCACAACGGGGAGGGGAAGGCACCTGCCAGTCCTGAGGTGGGCCCAGCAGCCACTGCCGGGCAAACAAGCCTAACACGGCATCCCCCAACCAGGCCTTGTCTCGACGGGATCCCTCGTCCAACTGGGCCACTTGCTGTCTGAGGGTCTGGCCGGTCGGGGAGAAGTGGGATCCTGTCGGCATGGAGATAGAAAGCGAGCAAGGACTGGCAGCGAAGCGCCTCTGCCTCATTCTAAGATAGGGTCTGGCCCCCGGCAGACAGATTGTGGCATTGTGAGGATCCCTGAGCATGTTGTTGGAGCTCACCCCAGAAGAATGCGAATTGGTGATTCCGGTGGTGCCCACCCGCCTTCAGTATGCAGCTTACTGGAGCGATGCCCTCAAGAGCACGGGCCGCATCATCACGGCCATCCTGGTGGGTGTGGCGCTGCTGGTGCTTTCTCGTGCCTTTGGCGAGGGATCCTTTCTGGGGGCGCTCTCCTTTTTGGCCGGGTTTCTCGCGTTGCTCTATCCCTTCCTGTGGGGGCCCCTGTACACCATCTCCCGGCGCCAGATAGCCTTTCGCGAGATTCCCTATGGGGGATTGTTTTTTGGGCAGGTGTTGCGCACCCGCCGCTTCGAGGTGGTGGTGGAAGAACGGGAAAAGCTGGACGAAGAGGGTGAGCTCTATATCGAAGAGGTGCGAGAGCGCCAGTTTGAGATGGAGATCGGCGATGAGACCGGAGTCGTCTATCGTGTCCGCGCCAAGGACGATCCCCGCTACCGGCGAATTGTTAAAAAGCAATCGGTGCTGGCGTTGGTGAAAGCCTACTCGCGGGATTTGCAGCGCCGCCCCACCTTGAGCGAGGTCTACGTGGTCAAGCTGGGGGAATGGGTGGGAGATGTCTCTTACCTGGATCGGGAGGCTTTTTTGGAGATGGCAGACGAGTTGTTGGAGCTGCAAGCCCAAGGACGAGCCTGAGCTGCTGGATCCCTGATTTTCTGCTTATCTTAGGTGCGCCGGGTAATTTACTCTAAACTGAGAGCTAAGAGCAAAAAACGACTGCCATGGCCGATCCCCTCACCCCAGAAGTCAGCGAGCGCATCTGCAAGCATATGAACGAAGATCACGCCGATGCAGTGGCGCTCTACGCCAGGGTCTTTGGCCGCCTGGAAGGCGTCACCCAAGCCCGTATGCAGGCCATCGATCCAGAAGGGATGGACTTGCAGGTGCAGGTGGATGGGATGGCACAAACGCTGCGGATTGGCTTCGACCACCCCCTGCGGGACTCCGAGGACGCCCATCACACCCTAATTGCCATGTTGAAGCAGGCCCGCGCTCAGCTTAAACAAGCGGCAGAGTGACCCCCAGACGGTGAGGCTTAGCTGGCCTGTTGCAGGAGCGGATCCAACTGACCGCGGGCCTCGAGCGCGTAAAGATCGTCGCAGCCGCCAATGTGCTGGTTGTTGATGAAAATTTGCGGCACCGAACGGCGACCATTGGCCCGCTTGGCCATTTCCGCCCGCGCCACCTCGTCTCCATCAATCGCGTATTCGATGTATTGCACGCCTTTGCGCTCCAGCAGTTGCTTGGCCCGGATGCAGAAAGGACAAAAACGCCAGGTGTAAATCTCGACGGCCATAGGAAAACAACAAGCACTTTTACAAAGTTTAACATTTCCACAGGGCTGGGATCCCTGGTCTGTCCCACGGTCTAGTTGGCTTCCTTCCAGTTGTGGCCGATTTGGATATCCACCACCAGGGGTATGGAAAGGGGCACCGCTCCTTCCATTTCTGTTTGGATCAGGGGTTGTAGGGCCTGCCATTCCGAGGGATCCACCTCAAACACCAGCTCGTCATGGACTTGCAGGAGCAAGCGGGAGCGAAAGTTCTGCAGCTTTTGCTGCAGGCGTACCATCGCCACTTTGATGATGTCTGAGGCGGATCCCTGGATGGGGGCATTTACAGCCGCCCGCAACTCGGCCAGTTTGCGATGGCCTGTCAGGCGGGACAGGTTGGGGAAATAGCGACGGCGGCCCAAGATCGTTTCTACGTAGCCGTGTTCTTCCACAAAGGCTTCGGTGGAGCGCAAATAGGCGAAAATGCCGGCGTAGCGCTCGTTAAATCGCTGCAAAAATTGCTTGGCCTCGGATAAAGAAACCCCCGCGGTGCGGGCAAAGCGCTGCGCTCCCATGCCGTAGATCACCCCATAGTTGATCGTCTTGGCTAGGCGGCGTTCTTCGCTGGTGATGTCTTGTTTTTCAAAGAGCAAACGAGCTGTAAGAGTATGCACATCTTCTCCTGAGCGAAAGCCCTCCACCAACGTGGGCTCCTGGCTGAGGTGAGCCAAAATGCGCAGCTCAATTTGGGAGTAGTCAGCCGAGGCCAATAGCCACCCCTCTTGGGGAATAAAAGCCTGGCGAATGCGGCGGCTGAACTCGGTGCGAATGGGGATATTCTGTAGGTTGGGGTTTGAGGAGCTGAGCCTGCCGGTGGCGGTGACGGTTTGGTTGAAGTCGGTGTGGACTCTGCCGGTGTCGCTTCTCACCAGGGCAGGCAGAGCATCCACATAGGTCGATTTCAGCTTGGCCAAAGTGCGGTAGCGCAGAATGGTCTCGATGAGGGGATGATCCCCCTCTAGCTTTTCTAAAACAGAGGCGTCGGTGGAATATCCGGTGGCCGTTTTGCGGGTTTTGCGAATATCCAGTTTTAGCTTCTCAAAGAGCAGGGATCCCAGTTGTTTGGGAGAATTGAGGTTGAAGGTCTCGCCGGCTTGGGCATAGGCTTGTTGTTCCAAACTTTGCAATTCTTGTTCCAGCTCTTGGGAGAATTGCCTCAAAAATTCGGTATCAATGCGAATGCCGACCCACTCCATTTCTTCCAAAACTTGGGCCAAGGGCAGCTCCACCTGAATGAAAAGATCCCACAGGCGCGGATCGGTCTGTTGGAGTTTTTCGGTGAGGATGGGCACCAAGCGATAGGCGCAGTAGGCATCGGTTCCGCAGTATTCTGCAACTTGAGGAATTGGAATATCGGCGATGGATTGTGCTTTGCCCAGCAACTTTTCGTAGCTGGTGGTCGGCAAATTCAAGTGGGTGGCTGCCAAATCGGCCAAGTTGTGGCCGGCTTCTGGATCCAAGACATAGCTGGCCAACATGGGATCAAATTGGATCCCTTGCAGGTGGATGCCGTGGGCGCGGAAAATGCTCAGGTCATACTTGCAGTTTTGTAGGCTTTTGGGTCGGTTGGGATCTTCCCAAAGGGGCTGCAGGTTTCGTTTCACCAGCTCCCAATCCAGGTTGGCTCCCTGGCGGTGGCCGATGGGCAGGTAGGCAATGTCCTGCTCTGACCAACAACAGCCGATCCCCACCAATTGGGCATCTCGGGGCTCCAAACTAGTGGTTTCGGTGTCCCAAGCTATGATCCCTGGACAGGCCAGCAGGTCTTGTCGCAAACGCTCCAATTGCTCCGGCGTATCGACGATGCGCACTGTCGGCAGAGAAGGGGCGGGATCCAGGGCAAAATCAAACCAAAGGGCTTCGTCCTTCTCTTGAGCATCTGGGGAATCGGCGGTGGAACTGGGGGTGGCCGGGATCCCGCCCAAAATGGCTTGAATATTGCGTACTTGGGCGATGAGACTGTGAAACTCCAATCTTTCCAGCAGCGGCAGCAATTCTTCTTGGTTAAACCCGGTTAATTTCATGCTTTCCCAGTCGGGGGAGAGGGGGACAGCGCAGTTGATCCGGGCCATAAATTGTGAGTGTCGGGCTGCCGGGATCCCTTCTTTGAGGTATTGTTGAACTTTTCCTTTGATCTCATCAAGGTGATTAAAAATCTCCTCCAAACTGCCGTAGCGTTCCAACAGCTCCGCCGCTCGCTTAGGTCCGATCCCTTTGACTCCGGGAATGTTATCGGAAGTGTCGCCGCAGAGGGCCTTGTAGTCCACCACTTGCCAAGGCCAAATGCCCAATTTTTCTTTAACCTGTTCGGGGCCGAATTCACTGATGCGATCTTTGCTGTTGAGGTGCAAAACCCGGACTCTCCCATCGGCGTCGATCAACTGAAACAGATCTTGATCCCCGCTTAAAATCTGCACCCGGTAATCTGGGGGGGCCATCCTGCTGAGGGTACCCAAAATGTCATCGGCCTCAAAGCCAGGCACCACCAAAATGGGGATGCGCAGCGCCGTCAACACCTGCTTGAGGTTCTCCACGTCTTCGATAAACTCCGGCGGGGTTTCCGGTCGGCCTGATTTGTAGGTTTCGTCGGCCTCGTGGCGAAAAGTGGGCTGCCGGGTATCGAAGGCAACGGCTACGTGGGTGGGCGGGTATTTCTCTAGGACGTCCAGCAGCGATCTCAAAAAGCCAAAGCTGACGCTGGTGGGGATCCCGGTGGAAGTGCGCAACCCCCCCTCACGGCTGTAAGCAAAGGCGTAGAAGGAGCGGTAGGCCAGAGAGTGCCCGTCCACCAGCAGCAGTGTTGGAGTTTGCCAAGCCATCGCCCAGTACCACGAAGGTGAATCCAGCCTATCGGATCTGGGCTGGGCGCAAAAGGGATCCCCCATCCCTCAGGGCCGCCAAGACTCAGCCGGCTGCTAACAGGCCGGGCGCCCGAGAGTTGGGGTGGAATGACAACCAATGACAACTTCTGAACCCGACTGCCGTTTTGCTGGCTCCACTGCTTAGGTTGTTTTCTCAACCCCTGGTGGCGCGGTTTACAATTCCTGCCGGGCTTCTAGGGCACGGGCCAGGGTGACCTCGTCGGCATACTCCAGCTCGGATCCCATAGGTAGGCCGAAGGCCAGGCGGGTCATGCGCAAGGTGGGGGCAATCGGCTTCAGGTAATCCTTGACCACATGCATGGTCACCTCTCCCTCCACGCTGGGGCTGATGGCGAAGATCAGCTCCTGCGGCTTTTCCTGCGCCACCCGGGCCACCAGCTCGCGGATGTGCAGTTGATCCGCCCCGATCCCGTTCATGGGGGAGATCAGGCCCCCCAAAACGTGGTAAAGCCCCTTGAACTCGCGGGTGCGTTCCATGGCGATGAGATCCTTGACATCGGCCACCACGCACCACAGCGAGCGGTCTCGCTGCGGCGAACGGCAGATCTCACAGGGATCTTCCGCCGACCAGTTGAAGCAGATGGAGCAATGCTTGACGGTTTGCTTGGCCTCCAACAGGGCCTGGGCCAGGGCCTCGATCTCGCCGGCAGGCCGGTTGATCAGATGCAGGGCCAGGCGCTGAGCCGTTTTGGAGCCAATGCCGGGCAGCCGCTGCAGCTCCTCGATCAGGCGAGCCAAAGGGCGAGTGTACATAGAAAAGAGCGGCTCAGCCCAACCCCAGCCCCGGCAGATTGATGTTTCCGGTCAGCTCCTCCATGCGTTTGCGCATCGTCTCGGCAGACTGGGTGTAGGCGTTCACCATCGCCGTCAAGAGCAAGTCCTCTACCACATCCGCGGATTCTTTGAGAACCTCGGGATCCAAAGACACCTTGAGGGGTTCTTGGTTGCCGTTCACCGTCACTTTCACCAGCCCATTGCCGGCTTCGCCGACGATCTCCATCTCTTCCAGCTCTTTTTGCAGCCTTTGAGCGCCATCCCGCACCTCTTGGGCCTTCTTGAGCGCTTCTTGGATTTTGCCGAAGGGACCAAAGCCTCGGGTCATGGGATCCTCTCCTTAATTATCCAGACACTGCTGTTCTACTCTACCCGTTTCCTCTTGCCGGTAAAAGCACCCGAAAATGGAGCCAGACCTGCCTTCCTTAGGTTGCCCTTAACTCTGGCGGATTATCCTCACAACAGAACCAGCAGAAGAGAAACCCCAAAGCCCGTCTGCTCGTCGGTGTTCGCCGTTTGGAGGTGCCATGGCTCAACTGTTGCAGGATCCGCAATCGCCCTTAGCCCAGCCCATACCCTTATCCCAGAAGCCCTCTCCCCTGCCCTGGGGGCGCTGGATCCCGGAGCGTTGGTACGTGCATTTGGGCCTGGTGCTGGCCTGTTTGGCGTTGGGGTTTCCGGTGTTGTATGCCCTGATCGTGAGCACCCAAAACAACGCCGAGGTGTTCCGCTACCAATTGACCTTTGGCTCTTCGTTGGCCTTCAACTGGCAGCAGGTGATGGTGGCGCGCCACTTGGGCCACTACATGGTCAACAGCGCCATCATGGCCGCGGCCATCACGGTGGGCAAGACGGTTTTGTCCCTGCTGGCGGGGCTGGCCTTCGTCTACTTTCGCTTTCCGGGCAAAGGGCTGGCCTTCGGCTTTGTGCTCATGACCTTGATGATGCCCACAGAAATCTTGATCATCGCCCTGCTGCGGCTGGTCACCAACTTGGGCTGGGGATCCACCTACTACGCCTTGATCGTGCCCTTTTTGGCCAGCGCCACGGCCACGTTTTTGTTTCGCCAGCATTTTTCCAACATCCCCCGCGAGTTGGCGGAGGCGGCCCAACTGGACGGGGCAAACCCGCTGCAGTTTCTCACCCAGGTGCTGATCCCCCTGAGCTGGAACGCCATCGGGGCGCAGGCGGTGATTCACTTCGTCTACGCTTGGAATATGTACCTGTGGCCCCGCTTGATCGTGCAAGGCCGGGAGCGGCAGGTGGTGCAGGTGGGGCTGCAATCCTTGCTGAACTTGGATAGCTCCGCCTCCTATGGCCCCATGATGCTGGGGGCGATCATCGCCAGCATTCCGCCGCTGGTGGTGTTTATTGCCCTGCAAAAGCCTTTCATGAGCGGCCTAGCCCTCAGCCGCGACAAATAAATCAAATAAATTAAGTTAGCGAGACCCTCACCCTGCGAGTACTCCCTTCATGCCCAGAGATCTGCGCCGTTTCGTTGCCCTGCTGGAGTCCCGTGGCCAGCTTCGCCGCGTTTCAGCCGAAGTGGATCCCGACTTAGAAATTGCCGAGATCGCCGATCGCCTTTTGGCTTGTGGGGGGCCGGCGCTGCTGTTTGAACGGGTGAAGGGATCCGCGATGCCGCTGCTGATCAACGTTTTGGGCACGCTGGAGCGCATCTGCTGGGCCTTGGGGATGGAGGAGCCGCGGGAGCTGGAGGAGCTGGGGAAAAAATTGGCCTTGCTCTACCAGCCGCGCCCGCCAAAAAGTTTTGCCCAGGCGGTGGAGCTGGGGCAGGCGCTGTTCAGCGTCTTCAAGGCTAGGCCCAGCCGGGATCTGCTCCCCCCCTGTCAGCAGGTGGTGCTGCGGGGAGAGGAGGTGGATCTCACCCAATTGCCCCTGCTGCGGGTCTATCCCGGCGATGCCGGGCGGGTGCTGACGTTGGGCCTGATGGTTACCAAAGACCCGGAAAATGGGATCCCCAATGTGGGGGTGTACCGCCTGCAACTGCAAAGCCGCAACACCATGACGGTGCAATGGCTGTCGGTGCGGGGGGCCACCCGGCATCTGCGCAAGGCGGCGGCCCTGGGGCGGAAGTTGGAAGTGGCAGTGGCCATCGGGGTGGATCCCGCCGTGATCCTGGCAGCGGCCACGCCCCTGCCGGTGGATCTCTCGGAGTGGCTGTTTGCCGGCCTCTACAGCGGCGAAGGGTTACACCTGGCCCGCTGTAAGACGGTGGATCTGGAGGTGCCGGCCCAGGCCGAGATCGTCTTGGAGGGCACCATCACCCCTGGGGAGGTGGCCCCCGACGGCCCCGCCGGGGATCACATCGGCTACTACGGCCCCCGCAACGAGCAGGCTCCTCTCATCCGCTTCCACTGCCTCAGCCACCGCCGCGATCCCCTCTACCTCACCACCTTCAGCGGCAAGCCCCCCAAAGAAAACGACCTGATGGCGCTGGCCCTCAACCGCATCTATACCCCCATCCTCAGGCAGCAGGTGCCGGAGATCGTGGATTTCTTTTTGCCCATGGAGGCCCTGGGCTACAAGGCGGCCATCTTGTCCATCGACAAAGCCTATCCCGGCCAAGCGCGGCGGGCGGCCTTGGCTTTTTGGAGCGCCCTGCCCCAGTTCAGCTACACCAAGTTCGTTATTGTGGTGGACAAAGATATCAACGTGCGGGATCCACGGCAGGTGCTCTGGTGCCTGTGTTCCCGAGTAGACCCGCAGCGGGATGTGTTTATTTTGCCGGACAATCCCTTCGACGCCCTGGACTTTGCCACCGAAAAACGGGGTCTGGGGGGCAAGATGGGGATCGATGCCACCACCAAGATCCCCCCGGAAACCGATGCTCCCTGGCGGGCTCCCCTTGCCCCGGATCCGCAAGTGGCCCGCCTGGTGGATCGCCGTTGGGCCGAATACGGCCTGGCGGATCTGGACTTACAGCCGGCGGATCCCCGCCTGTTTGGCTACGAGCTCTAAGCCCGTAGGGCCTCGATGGGATCCAGTTGCGCCGCTTTGCGGGCCGGGAAAATGCCGAAGACCAGCCCAATCCCCGTCGAAAGCGTGAAGGAAACCGCCACCGCCACCAGATCGATCCGGGTGGCCAAGGGGGTGAATACCTGCACAATCACCAAAACCCCGCTGCTGAAGAGGATCCCGAGCACCCCCCCGGTCACGGCAATGAAGATCGCCTCGGCGGCAAACTGTTGTAAGATCTGCCGGCTATCGGCTCCGATCGCCTTGCGCAGCCCGATCTCCGGGGTGCGTTCTGCCACCGAGATCAGCATCACATTCATGATCCCCACCCCGCCCACCAGCAGGGAGAGAGCCGCCGTACCCGTCAGCAGCACCCGCAGCAACGTCAAAATCCTGGCCGAGCCATCCAGGAGCACCTTCTGGTTGCGGATGATGAAGTCGTCTTCTCCCACCAGTTGGTGCCGCTGCCGCAGCAGGTTGCGGATCTGGAACTCGGCAGCCGGCAGATCGGCTTCGGAGCGGGCGGAGACAAAAATGGCTGTCAGCTCCAGGCCATAAGGGGATCGCCGCCCGACAAAGCGGTTGGCCACCACATCCACCGGCAAAAACAGCCCGGCATCGCTGTTGCCAAACACCGTCGGCTTGGAGCGCAAGGTGCCGATGACCTCGAAGGGCAAGTTGTTCAACAGGACGGTCTCCCCGATGGCAGCAGCAGGATCCAGGCCGAACAACTGGCCAGCGGCCTCGCTCCCCAGCACCACCACCGGTCGCTGTTCCTCGATATCCGCCGGCAAGAGGAAGCGGCCCTGCTCGATCTCCAAATTGAGCACCGACAAATACTCCGGCCAGGTGCCGGTGGCTTCATAGCGGCGATCCACCCCGCCCCGCACGGCCCGCACGTTGGTTCCAAGGCTGGGGACGGCTGCCGATACGGCAGGCACTTCCGCAACAATCGCCCGCAGATCTTCGAGGGTAATGGGGCGGGTGTTGCTCGCATCCGCCAGGCCCAAGCTGGAAGAAAAGACAATGAGCAAATTGGTGCCCAAAGAGCGAAACTGATCCACTGCCAGCTCCTGGGCAGCATGGCCAAACCCGGCAATGGCCACCACGGCGGCGTTGCCGATGAGGATCCCCAGCATGCTCAGCCCGGTGCGCAAGCGATGCCGTCGCACCATTTGCCAGGCCATTTTGGCCGCAGTTGCCAGGCTCATGGCTGTTGCTCCACTTCCTTGATCAGGGTTCCTATGCTCACTCCTGGCGGCAGGGCCGTAAAGACTCGATCCCCTGCCTGCAGACCGGAGCGGATCTGGGTAACACCACCCTGGGTGATGCCCGTTTCCACGCGGCGATAGACAGGTCGCCGGGTTCGCGGATCCAGTAGGATCACGCCTTCCTGGCCTTCCTCGCGCAGGATGGCCACCGAGGGCACCGTCAAAGCCTGCGGCTGGGGATCCCCGATGAAATCCACCGAAACATTCATGCCGGTGCGCAAAAAGTCGGCTCCGGGCTCCGGCTCGACGAAGACCCGAAAGACCGTTACCTCCCGCACCACCACCGTAGCGGGGGCAATTCGCTTCACCCGACCCTGTACCACGCGGTCGGGATAGGCCAGAGACCGGATCTCCACCGGCTGGCCCAGCCGCACTTGGGCAATTTGGGCTTCCGGCACTTCTGCTCGCACCTCAATTCCCTGGGCCAGCGCCAAAATCGAGCTGGAAGAAGCGGCAGTGGCATCGGAAGCGGCGGTTGTCGGGGCTACAAAGGATCCCACTTCGGCAAAGCGCTGCACCACCACACCGGAAAAGGGGGCACGGACTTCGGCCTCGGCCAGCCGGGATTGCCGTTGGGCCAGCTCGGCTTGCGCCTGAGCAATCTGAGCTTGAATTTGCTGCAGGGTTTCCGGGCGGCTCCCCAGTTGCAATCGCTGCAGCTCCTGTTGGGCCGCCCGCAAATCCGCCTGCGCCTGTTCCAGGCGGGCCAGACGTTGATCCAGCTCGCTGCGGGCTACTGCCCCCGCCTGTGCCAGGGCCTGAATGCGCTCCAGCTCTTTTTGGGCCAGACCCACCTGCGACCGGGCTGCATCCACCCTAGCCTGGGCCGCCGCGATCACTGGGGGGCGCTCGCCGGCCTGTTGCTCCGCTAGACGGGCTTGCAGCTCTTGGATGCGGGCCTGCGCTTGCCGAATGCCGCTGGCCAGATCCCCGTAGTCCATCCGGGCCAACAACTGCCCTGCCACCACTTCATCCCCCTGATCCACCAACAGTTCTGCCAGGCGACCCGACTCGCGGGGGCTAACATTCACCTGTCGGATCGGCTGCACCTGGCCGCTTACCCGCAGACGTTGGGTGAGATCCACCACCTGAACCGGTACCGTTAATCGTTCCAGCCGTTCTGCCCGCTGCTGCTGAAGCTGACGCTGGATCAGGAGACCGCTGCCCCCTAAGCCAGCCAACAGCAGGCCCAAAAGCATCCAGCCAAAGGGAAATCGCTTGCGGCTGCTCTGTGGCAGGGGCTGATCTACAGGCTTGGGAGAAGACAGGGATCCCGTCTCAGTCTTGTCCGTGTGCAGGATCACAGAAAATCTCCCATTCTTAAAAAAGCTTTGTCTTTGTCTAGACTATTGGAAAAAGGCGGGGGGCGTAAACACGGTTTCCCGCATCCCTCGGCCAGCTCTGTACAGAAAACAGGAACGATTGCTACCATAGTTAGCTGCCGGTAGCGCGGGAAGGCCATGAACGTTCGCATCAACGCTGAAGAGATCATCCGCTCCATCGAGGCGGCGCACCTGAAAAGGGATCTGCCTGAGATCCGGGTTGGCGATCAGGTACGGGTGGGAGTTCGCATTCAAGAGGGGGGCAAGGAGCGGGTGCAGGCTTTTGAGGGCACGGTCATTGCCATGCGCCACTCCGGCATCAACCGCACCATTACGGTACGCAAGGTTTTCCAGGGGATCGGCGTGGAGCGAGTTTTTCTCATTCATTCCCCGCGCATTGAGTCGATCCAGGTGCTGCGGCGGGGTAAAGTGCGCCGGGCCAAGCTGTTCTACTTGCGGGATCGGGTGGGCAAAGCCACTCGCATCAAGGCCAAGACAGAGAATATGGATAATCGGGAACAGCCCCTCTGAGGTTTGGGTCGTACCTGCTACACTGAGTAAGCGGGTGTGTCCCTGCCAATGCGTCCTTAGTTCAGTTGGTAGAACGTCGGTCTCCAAAACCGGATGTCGGGGGTTCGAGTCCTCCAGGGCGCGTTGATGTCAGACCCCTTGCGGTGACGGCTTGGGACCCCCACCCAAGGGAACTGTTGAAGCCATGAAGTTCGTTCCTGTACCCAACCTACTCTCTGCCCTCTTGCTGGGGTTGCTGCTTTGGCTAGGGATCCCTATCTGGCCCCCAGTTACGGCGGCAAACGCCAAGATAGATCCCGAGATCGATCGGCTGTTTGAGGAGGCTTTTGCTGCTACCGGGCGGGGGGATCTTGCCCAGGCGGAAGCCTTGTGGACTCAACTGTTGCAGATCCAGCCGCACAATCCGGCCTTGTGGAGCAATCGGGGCAATGCTCGTGTTGGCCAGCACCAATTCCAGGCAGCTCTGGAGGACTACGCTGAGGCCATTCGTTTGGCTCCTGAGGCGCCGGATCCCTATCTGAATCGAGGGGCTGCTTTGGAGGGATTGGGGCGGTGGCAGGAGGCGATTGCGGATTACGAACGGGTGTTGCAGTTGGATCCCAACGATGCGGCGGCCTACAACAACCGCGGCAATGCTGAAGCGGGGCTGGGCAACTGGCAGCAGGCTTTGGCCGACTACCGCCGCGCCACGGAGCTGGCTCCCGATTACGCTTTTGCCCAGGCCAACTATGCCCTCAGCCTCTACCAGATGGGCGAAACAGAGGCTGCGCTGCGCTTGATGCGGGCTTTGGTGCGCAAGTACCCGAGGTTTCCAGATATGCGGGCCGCTCTCAGTGCCATTCTCTGGGTGCAGGGTCGCCAGGGAGAAGCCGAAAGTCACTGGGTAGCCGTGCAAGGGCTGGATCCCCGCTACGCCGACCTGGAATGGGTGGGATCTGTCCGCCGTTGGCCACCGGCGATGGTGGCAGCTCTGGAGCGTTTCCTTGCTCTCAAATAGTCTCTCAAGCTTCAGTAGTAATAAATAGTGGTAATAAATAGTGGTAATAAATAGTGGGAAGGATCGCCTAGAAAATACCTGCAGACCCACCTCTGCGCATTGGCGAAACAGCTGCTGGGGATCCCCGCAGCCAGAGCCTCAGGTTACATCCTGTCTGGGGGGAGGGGGGTTGCTAGATTGGGATCAAGCCGAGAGAGGATGCTGGCAGCAGGCTCAGCTCAGAGCCAAAGGAGGGATCCTGAGTGCTGCCGGCAGACTGCGAAAAAGACTGTGTAAAGGACTGCTTCATTTTTTGTCTGTTTTAGACTTATCGCGACGTGTGGTATCAACGTGGGTGCAATGGCTTTTTTCTCTCGCTCTTCTTTCTTCCTCTCTGATGGGAGAGGGGGACGGCGAAGCCACCGGAGCTGGGCAGGGCTGTTGCTCGTGGTTTTGCAGCTTGGGCAGCCCGCTGTGGCCCAGACAGAAACCCGGGTTTGGAGCGGAACCGGCCAAATTTTGAGTGGCCAGGGGCAGGGGGCAACGGTGCAATTGGTCTTGGAAACGGGTGGAGGACGTATCTGGACCCAATCGGGGCCGGTTTTGGATGCACCGTTTTCCGGCGGCCATATTTCGGTCAATAGCGGCGATGGCACTTGGCAAATCCAGTCGCAGGGGGATCAGTTGCTGGTTACTTTTTACCGCGGCGATCAGATCATCCGCTGGCAACTGCGGCCCATTGGCGAGCTCCCAAGCTCTTCCCCTGCGGTGCCATCCAGTTCTCTGAGCAGCGACTCCGCTCAGCCTGTGGCCCTGCCCGTCCAAGAGCTGGTCATCCCAGTACTGAAGAATTTGCCCGGCACCCCCTGAGGGATCCCTGCCCCGCCGGTTTTCAACTCCCCTCTCCCTCTGGGAGAGGGGCCGGGGGTGAGGGGCTGGGGGTGAGGGAAGCGCTTGAGGAGTGGCTTAATCGCGTTTAGCCAACCCGCCCTCTGTCGGCAGGACGGCCGCGGCAGCAAGGGCCGGGAGTTTCTGTGCTGGAACCGAGGTGGTTGCACAAAACGGCGTTGCCGGAATCTGGACGCGGTGGGGTTCCCACAATCGCTCCCTGTTGAAACGAGCAGCTTGCCCTCTATGCATCAGCATGAGGGCGGGGGTACGTCACCTGAGCAGCGCGACGGCTGGCAGGGGCAGTTGAGCTGCCGCCGCCGCATCCAGCAACCAGAGCAGCCGTCCGTTGGGGTTGACGCGCTGGCAGGGTAGGTGGGCCTCGGTGGTCAGCGCCTCTTTCACAATGGCAGCTTTGTTCGCTCCGGTTACCAAGAACACCACCTGGGCTGCCCGATTGAGGACAGGGTAGGTCAAGGTTAGACGCGGCTCCGGCCCTTTCTGCCCCACTGTTACCCAGCGGTGTTGCACCTGCAGGGCGGCGGTGTCGGGAAATAAAGAGGCTGTGTGGCCGTCCTCCCCTACCCCCAGCCAGATCAGGTCGAGAGAAGGGCACTCCGCGCCGAAAAGCCGCCGCAGGGTCGCCTCATAGTCGGCAGCATCGCGAAGCGGATCCCCCGCTTGGGTGGGCATGGGAAACACCTGATCGGCCGGGATCCCGATCCACTTCAGCAGGGTTTCTTGCACCATGCGGTAGTTGCTCTCGGGATGCTCCGGGGGGACGTAGCGCTCATCTCCCCAGAACAGCCAGGTTTGTTGCCAAGGGATCCCTTGGGTTTGGGCGAGAGCAGCATACAACTGCTTGGGGGTGCTTCCCCCCGCCAGGACCACGGTAAAACGTCCCCGCTCGCGGATGGCAGCCGCTGCCCGGCTTTGCCAAACCTCGATGGCCCGCTGAATGAGGACGGATCCCTCTGGAAAGATCTCCAACTGGAATCCCTGCATAGACCCAAACCTTGACGCTGACTCCCACCGGGTCAGCCTACCTGCAGCAACACTCTACCGGCAATCCCTCTTGAGCCGCTTGGGCGGGCAAAGGTTAGGAAGCCACCGCCAACTCTTTGGCTTCGGCCTGGATTTGCTCGTAAAGGGCGCGCAGCTTTAGGCCCACGATAACTTGAATCAGGCCAGAGCCATTGCGGGATCCCGGATATTCTGGGTGCTTGCGCAACAGTTCCGTCAGCTCGCCGTAGTAGCGGGTGGACAGGTTGCTCAAGTGGTTCTCGATGTAGACGACTTCCTCCAGTTTTTCAAAGGTGCCGTCGATCTCCAAAATCGAAACCGGGTGATCGAAGTAGGTGGAAGGGCCGTAGTGGAGGCGGATCCCAGGATAGGAACAGGTCAGCTTTTTGCCGCAAGGGATCCAATCGATGGTGGAGCCTTCGTCGAAGAGGTAAACGGGGTCGAAGTACTTGACCCCTTCCCGCTGAATCAGCCGTACCCGCAACACCTTGTGCTCCGGATCCAGCTCTGGCAGCAACTGGGTGGGCAGAACCTCGATGACGGCATCGGCATACTGCTTCTGCACATCGACATAAGCCTCAAAATCGGGACGGCGAGCCTCGATCGAGCGCAACACATCTTCGTAAGTGTGGCCCCGCTCGGCCATGTCCCGCTTCACCTTCCAGGCAATCTTGATCTCCGGCGCCAAATCCAAGTACACCTTGAAGTCCAGCAGCTCGCGCACCCGCTCGTCGTACATGGGATGCAGCCCTTCCAGGACGATGATGCGGTTGGGATCCACCCGCTCCGGCGGGTCGATGAGGCCGGTCTCGTGGTTGTAAATCGGCTTCATCACGCTTTGGCCATTCTTGAGCGCCTTGGCCTGCTCGTACATCAGGTCGAAGTTGTTGGCGCGGGGATCCAGTGCCGTGATGCCCTTCTCTTTGCGCTGGTAGCGATCCAAGGAGTGATAGTCGTCCAGACAAATGGTGGTGATCAGATCCCGGCCAAACAGATCCCCCAGCCGACGTAAAAACGTGGATTTGCCACAGCCAGAATCTCCGGCGACACCAATCATCACAATACGATCAGGACTGCTTGCCATGGGAACTCCTTGGGGACGGGCAGGGCAAAACTGAGAAAAAGCTGCTAGGAAAGTTACCAACTGTTACGGCTCTGCATGATACCACAACAGAGCCACTACCTCACAACCCGCTTGCAGGCCAGAGATATCAGCACCTTAAGGAACAATTTAACAAAAAATGCATATTCTTGGCCGCTGAGCTCGGCTGGGAGCAGTTTTTTGGGGGTGTCGCTCTCGGCATCAGCTCGAAAGGGCTGCCGGCTTCTCTGCTGGCAAGTTCCATTTGGCCAGCCGGGCTGCTATGGTGTTTGCTATCCATTTTCTCTCCAGTGCCAGGAGCAGATCGCAGTTATGGTTGCCAGCGCAGAAAAGCGAGAGGTTGTCGTCAATCTGTATCGTCCCAACGCGCCTCTGATCGGACAATGTGTGGAGACCTACTCCATTGTCGGCGAGGGGGCGCCCGGGCTGACCAAGCACATCGTGCTCAGCTTGCCGGATCCCAACTACCGCTACCTAGAAGGGCAAAGCGTTGGCATTATCCCCCCTGGCGAAGATGCCAAAGGCAAGCCCCACAAGCCCCGCCTCTACTCCATTGCGTCCACCCGCTACGGCGATGATGGCGAGGGGCGCACCGTTTCGTTGAGCGTGAAGCGGGCCGAATACGTGGATAAAGAGACGGGCCAGCCGGGGGTGGGGGTCTGCTCCGGCTTCCTCACCGATCTCAAACCCGGCGACGAGGTGATGATCACCGGGCCCTCGGGGAAAACCTTCCTACTGCCCGAAGATGAGAACGCCAACCTGATTTTGATCGCCACCGGCACCGGCATCGCCCCTTTTCGCGCCTTCATCAAGCATCTGTTTGAGGAGGATCCCAACTATCAGGGCAGGATCTGGCTGTTTTTTGGGGTACCTACCACTTCCACCTTGCTCTACCACGGGGATCTAGAGGCCTGGAAAGCCCAGTACGGGGATCGCTTCCGCGTCGATTACGCCATCAGCCGCGAACAGCAAACCCCCGACGGCAAAAAGATGTACGTGCAAAACCGCATGGCGGAGTACGGCGCTGAGCTGTGGGAGATGCTGCAAAAGCCCAACACCTACACCTACATCTGCGGCCTCAAGGGGATGGAAGACGGGATCAACAACGTCATGGGGCCCTTGGCCGAACAAGCCGGTCAGGATTGGAGCAAGTTCCAGAAGGAGCTGAAGAAAGCAGATAGGTGGCACGAAGAAACCTACTGATTTTAAAACTTGCGTAGCATGTAAAGGGTGAGCGCTTTTTCCCCAGGAGCATCAAACCGTGGACGCGCGCTACAATCCCCGGGCCATCGAGAGCAAGTGGCAGGCCCACTGGCGTGAAATGGGGCTGGATCGCACCCCAGAGTTGAAGGACGGGATCCGCAAGTTTTATGCTTTGTCGATGTTCCCCTACCCCAGCGGCAACCTGCACATGGGGCATGTCCGCAACTACACCATCACCGATGTGATTGCCCGCCACAAGCGCATGCAAGGGTACGCGGTGCTGCACCCGATGGGCTGGGATGCCTTTGGTCTGCCGGCGGAGAATGCCGCCATCGACCGGGGGATCCCGCCGGCCAAGTGGACCTACCAGAACATCGCCCAGATGCGGGATCAACTGCAACGGCTGGGGCTTTCCTACGACTGGGAGCGGGAGATAGCCAGTTGTTCGCCAGACTACTACAAATGGACGCAGTGGATCTTCCTGCAATTTTTGAAGGCGGGCCTGGCCTACCAAAAAGAGGCGGCGGTGAACTGGGATCCCGTGGATCAGACGGTGCTGGCCAACGAGCAGGTGGATGCGGAGGGGCGCTCCTGGCGATCCGGCGCTCTGGTGGAAAAGCGCCTGCTCAAGCAGTGGTTTTTCAAAATCACCGCCTATGCTGACCAACTGCTGGCCGACCTAGAACAGCTCTCCGGCTGGCCGGAGCGGGTGCGCATTATGCAGGAGAACTGGATCGGCCGGTCGGTGGGGGCTAGGGTTGTCTTCAAAGCGGAGACAGGGGAGGAGCTGCCGGTGTTCACCACGCGGCCCGATACCCTCTGGGGGGCCACCTTCATGGTCATGTCGCCGGAGCACCCCTTGGTGGACAAGCTCACCACCCCTGAGCAACAGCCCGTCGTCAAGGCTTACCAGGCCGAGGCTGCCGCCCGCAGCGAGATCGAGCGCAGCGCCGAAGACCGGGAAAAAACGGGCGTCTGGACGGGATCCTACGCCATCAACCCCGTCAACCAAGAGCGGATCCCCATCTGGATTGCCGACTATGTGCTGATGGGCTACGGTACGGGGGCCATCATGGCCGTGCCCGCCCACGACCAGCGGGACTTCGAGTTTGCCCGCAAGTTTGGCCTGCCCATCAAGCAGGTGGTGCAGCCGCCCGGCGAGGCAGGGGAGACGGCTGCAGATCTGCAGTCGGCCTGGACAGGGGAAGGGGTGATGATCAACTCCGGCCCCTTGGACGGGATCCCGGTGGGCAAAGGCCCAGGGCAGAGCGTAGAAAGAGCCATCGCCTGGTTAGAGAGTCGGGGCTTGGGGGAACGGCAGGTGAACTACCGCCTGCGGGATTGGCTCATCTCGCGGCAGCGCTACTGGGGCTGCCCCATCCCCGTAATTCATTGCCCCCACTGCGGGATTGTGCCGGTGCCGGAGGAGGATCTGCCGGTGCTGTTGCCGGAGGATGTGGAGCTGAGCGGACGAGGTGGCTCTCCCTTGGCCCACTTGGAGGACTGGGTGAAGGTAAAATGCCCCACCTGTGGCGCCGATGCCCGCCGCGAGACCGACACCATGGACACCTTCATCTGCTCGTCCTGGTATTTCCTGCGCTTCAGCGATCCCCGCAACGACCGCGAGATCTTCCGCAGAGACCTGGTCAACGCCTGGCTGCCGGTAGATCAGTACGTGGGCGGTATCGAGCACGCCATCTTGCACCTGCTCTATTCCCGCTTTTTCACCAAGGTGCTGCGAGATCAGGGGCTGCTGAATTTTGACGAGCCGTTCTTGCGTCTGCTCACCCAGGGGATGGTGCAGGGGCGCACCTACTACAACCCCAACAAGTCCGGCAAGGATCGCTGGATCCCGGCGGCTCTGGTCAAGGATCCCAACAACCCCACAGATCCAGAGACCGGCGAGCCCCTGCAAGTTATCTACGCCACCATGTCCAAATCCAAAGGCAACGGCGTGGATCCGGAGGAGGTGCTGGCCCACTACGGAGCGGACACAGCCCGCATGTTTATCCTCTTCAAGGCGCCCCCCGAGAAAGATCTGGAGTGGGACGATGCCGATGTGGAAGGCCAGTTTCGCTTTCTCAACCGCGTCTGGCGGCAAGTGTACGAGTTTGTCGTTCGCGATAGCGGGACGGAGTCCTTGCGGGGCAAAGCCGCCGAGCTGCTGCAGGCCCAGGTCGAGGCGGGATCCCTGACCAAGGCCGAAAAAGATCTGCGCCGCGCCGTCCACACGGCCATCCAGGCAGTCAGTGAGGATCTGGAGGAATACCAGCTCAACACCGCCATCGCCGAGCTGATGAAGCTGAGCAACGCCCTGGCCGAGGCCGGGATCCCGGATTCGCCGGTCTATGCGGAGGGGATGCGCACCCTGGTGTTGCTCTTGGCCCCCTTTGCCCCCCACATTGCCGAGGAGTTGTGGCAGGCGCTGGGCGGCCCGGACTCAGTCCATCGTCAATCTTGGCCCAGCCATGATCCGGCGGCTCTGGTGGCCGACACGGTAACCATTGTGATTCAGGTGAACGGCAAATTGCGCGGCTCATTTGAGGCACCGGCGGACGTGACGCCAGAGGAGCAGGAACGCTTGGCCCTTCAGTCTGAGGCGGCGCAAAAGTATCTGGAAGGGGCGACGCCCAAAAAAGTGGTGGTGGTGCCGAAAAAGCTGGTTAACTTGGTTCTCTAGCTGCGTCTGGCCATCGGGTTTGGGGTCGGCATGGCAGCCCTACCGGCTTTCCGTAACCGAACCATGTCGTTGTAGCTTTCGCGCCGCTCTAACTCCCCTCTCCCTCAGGGAGAGGGGCTGGGGGTGAGAGCTGGGAGAGATGATTAAACTGGGCTTCGTCAATGCGGCCGGCGCGGAAAAGAGTGGTTTTGATTTCCGAGAGGGTAAGAACGGCATGGCCGCGGTACCCCTGCTCTTGCAAACGCTCTCGCGCCCCCTGCTCGTGATCGATCAGCACCACAATGTCTTCCACCTTTAGCCCTGCCGAGCGCAGTTTCTCGGCTCCTTCCATGGCGCTGCGCCCTGTAATCAAAACGTCATCCACTACAACCACCGTTTCCCCCGGTTGGTAGGATCCCTCGATTTGCCGGCGAGTTCCGTGGGCTTTTACCTCTTTGCGGGGATAGATCATCGGCTTATTTAAGCGCAGGGATAATCCGGTTGCCGTCGGCAGAGATCCATAGGGGATCCCGGCAATCCGCTCGAAGGAAAGGGTTTCTAAAATCTCTGCGTAAGCCTTGAGAACGCGATGGAAGATTTGCGGCTTGGAAATAATGGTACGCAGATCAATGTAATAGGGCAAAGTTTGCCCAGAAGCCTGGACATAATCTCCAAATAGAATACAGCCGATGTCGTACAGCTCTAGGATCAAATCCGTATGAGGATTGGGCTGCAACAGACAGACATCCGGCACCCACAAGGTGCAAGCCGACCCAGATCCCGACTGTCCCTTCTGAGAGCGAGCTGTTTCCACGGTTTCTCGCAACTGGCTTACAGCCTCTTTCAAATCCTGGCGAGCCAACCAGTCCTGGGGTACCGGCAGCAACAGGCCCTCTCCATGGGCGTTCAACCCCGCCTGCAGACAAGCCTGCCAGTCCACGCCCTCTCCCCAGAGGCTGCGGGCCAAGATCAGCCGTTCGGGAGCAGCGGCGCGGATGCGACCCATCACTGAGGGATGCGCGGATCCCACTTCCAGCGCTACCTGTTCGGGTGTGCCCCAATGGCGGCACTGTTTCACCAGATTTAGGTGGAGGGGTTCCACGCTCTCTATTCCTTCCTGCTGCCCGGCGATGGCTTCGGCAGGGTAGTCCTGGATGGTGTTGGCCCCCGGATTGCTGGTACGGCAGAGCAGAAACACAGCTTTGTGAGGATAGAGCAAAAACGGAGCCACCAGATCCTGGCCTGCATAAGGATTGAGGGTGAGGGCATCCACATTCCAAACTTCAAAAGCCTGCCGAGCCAGAACAGAGGCGCTGTTCAAATCGGCGTACTTGGCATCGAGAATGACCGGGATCCCTGTGGGCACTCGGCGCAGCACCGCTTCCAGCAACTCCAGGCCGCCAGATCCCAGGGCCAAATAAAACCCCAGCGTCGGCTTGTAGGCGCACACGTGATCCTGCGTCTGCTCGATCACCCAGCCCAGCCAGTCCAGCAAGGCGGCCATCATTTGCGGTGTTGCAGAGGCAACCAGGTTGGAATCGGGCTCTCCCTTTAGCCTGAGGTGGGCAGGTAACAGCTCTGGATTGGGATCCAAGCCCAGCCAGAGACAGCTTTGGTTCTGCCGGCTTGCAGCCACCCACTTGTCGCTGGAACTCACCCCATATCTTTTCACCTGCAACGGTCGGCTCCTTGGCTTTTCTCATTGTGCGTCGTTCTCCATCCTCTCCTTTGGGATCCCTTCCCGTCAGGCCAAGGTTCGACCCCGATTAAGCCCACAATGAGGCTATGCTGAATTGAGCACCGCATCTATCCCCCTGTTGCCATGCGAGACCTTCTGCGCGACATCCTTCGAGATTGCTCTGGCTTTGTGGAACTGCGCTACCACAGCAAGGTGTTTCGCAGTGTCACCGCCGAGAAAGGCCGCCTTGAGCGCACCGCGGTTCGCCGCCGTTCCGGCGTGGGGGTGCGGGTGCTAGAGGCCGGCACCTGGGGCTTTGCCGCCACCGGGGATCCCTCGCCGGCTGCCATTCGAGAGGCCATTGCCGAGGCGCAGCAGGCTGCCCGCGCCAGCGCCGACTACCGCAAACACAAGTTGCAGGCTTTGCCCAGCGTGCGGTTGGCCCAAGGGGAGTTTTGCGAGCCCGGCGTGGGAGAGGTGCTCAACAAGCCTCTAGAGGCGAAGATCCAGTTGGTTTTGGAAACGGAAGCCCAAGCTCAGAAGTCTTCCGCTCGTATTAGCTCCGCCAGTTGCACCTACAACGAGATCTACGAGGAAAAAGCCATTGTCACCACCGATGGGGCGGATGTGGCCTTTCGCCTGGTGCGCCCCGAATTGCGGGTACAAGCGGTGGCCGAGGCCGATGGCCAACTGAGCAGCGGCGCCGAGTCCATCGGGGTAACGGGGGGGTGGGACTGTCTGTTCCGCTCGGATCCCTTGCAGATGGCGGAAAAGGCGGCTGCTACTGCGGTCGATCTCCTCTCCGCAGGCTACGCCGAGGGAGGATGGGCCACGGTCATTTTGTCTCCTTCCATCGTGGGTCTGCTGGTGCACGAGGCCATTGGCCACACCGTCGAGGCGGATTTTGTCTTGGCCGGCTCGGTGGCTGCCGGCAAGCTGGGCCAGCGGGTGGCCAGCGAACTGGTTACGCTCAAGGATTCAGGCCGCTCCGAATTTATGCCGGGGGCAGGGGGGACGCTGCCGGTGGACGACGAAGGCGTTCCCACCCAAACCACCACCATCATCCAAAACGGCATTTTGGTGAGCTACCTGCACAACCGCGAAACGGCTGCCCACTTCGGCGTCGAGCCTACCGGCAACGCCCGCGCCTGGGAATATGCCGATGAGCCCCTCATCCGCATGCGCAACACCTACCTCGAGCCGGGATCCCAGACTTTGGAGGAGATCATCGCCAGCACTCCCGACGGCTACTTCCTGGATGGGGCCAGAAACGGGCAAGCCGACTCCACCGGCGAGTTTATGTTTGGCGTGGAGCGGGCCTACCGCATTCGCAACGGCAAGCTGGCGGAGCTGCTGCGAGGGGTTACCATCACGGGCAATGCCTTTGAAGTGTTGCAATCGGTGGATGCCGTCTCGCGGGATTTTCTCTGGGACCTGGGATCTGGCCATTGCGGCAAGGGGCAGCCGGCCAAGGTGGATGCAGGCGGTCCCTACATTCGCTGCCGGGCCATTGTAGGCGGACAACAGACTGCTTAGCTGCTTCGGCGGGGCTCTACCCGTAGGGTCGTTGCCACTCCCACCACTTAAGTCGGGGGATCCTTACGCAGCCCATGGACAGGCTCGTAAAGGGGTTGTCAATGCGCCCCTAGACAGTTCCCTATAGCCAAGCCGCAAAGTTCTGCTTACTTAGTCATCATTAAATAGCAATGAAACGTTATTGCCACGTAACGCTGTCACGAACGCGCTGGCCGCGCGGAGCCCTATCCCTAACTCCCCTCTCCCTCTGGGAGAGGGGCCGGGGGTGAGGGAGCGCTCCCTCTGGGAGAGGGGCCGGGGGTGAGGGAGTACTCCCTCTGGGAGAGGGGCCGGGGGTGAGGGCAGCGGCGCGGAGCGCTTATAAGCCCAGTTTTTTGCTCATCAAGCAAACACCACCGTTTTGTTGTGGTAGACCAGCACGCGATTTTCCAGGTGATAGCGCACGGCCCGAGCCAGGACTAGGCGTTCCATGTCGCGGCCTTTGCGGATCAGGTCGGCAACGGTATCGCGGTGGCTGACCCGCACCACATCCTGCTCGATGATCGGCCCCTCATCCAGATCTTCGGTGGCGTAGTGGGCAGTTGCGCCGATGATCTTGACGCCCCGTTGGTGGGCGCGCTGGTAGGGGTTGGCGCCGGCAAAGGCGGGCAGGGTGGAATGGTGAATGTTGATCACCGGCGGCGCCTGGCGGAGCAGCCACCCGCTCAGCACCTGCATGTACTTGGCCAACACCACCAGGTCGATGCGATACTCCTGCAGCAAGGCAAGCTGGCGGGTTTCTGCCTCTGCTTTGCTCTCTGGAGAAATCGGGATGTGATGGTAGTCGATGCCGAAGGAGCGGGCCAGCGGCTCCAAGTCGGGGTGGTTGCTGATGATCAAAGGGATCTCCGCCGGCAGTTCCCCAGCCCTCTGCCGCCAGATGAGATCCAACAGACAGTGGGGCTGCTTGCTGGCCCACACGGCAAGGCGACGGCGCGTGTCGGAAAAATGCAGTTCCCAGTTGGCCTGGATCCCACGGGCAATGCCCGAGAAGGCGGGGACAATTTCCGCCCGCTCCAGTTGGAAGCCCTCTAAGTCCCACTCGATGCGGCTTAGGAACAGCCCTGCCTCGGGATCCGTGTGGTGGTCGGCATGCAGGATGTTGCCGTCGTAGCTGTAGATAAAATTGGAGAGCTTGGCTACCAGCCCTTTTTGATCGGGGCAAGACACCAACAAAGTGGCCGTGGGCATAGAGGTGCGAAGAGCTCGCCCCTTTACCCTAGGGCCTGGATCGGCCCCAGATCAAGGCTGTCAATCGACCCGGTTGATCTCTGCCAACAGCCAGGGATCCACCGGCTGGCCATCCCAACGCTTCAGGTCGATGCGAATCCAGATGGTTGCCGAGGAGCCGGCAGGGGGCAGCTCCTGGTGAAACGAGATCTCGTAGTCGGAGGGGTTTTGGCCGTGCTGCCGCAGCCAGGCTTCCACCTTCGCCGGGGCAAAATAGGACTGCCCTTGCTCGAACAGGCGCGCGATCTCCAGGCCAAAGCAAAGCGGGTTGAAGCGGGCCATCGACTAGGCGGCGTCTGCGGTTGGCGAGTTGTCGGCTGTGGCGGCTATGGGCTCTGCCCCATTGGCGGGTTTGCCAGGCGGATTGGCTGTGGCGACCGACTCGGCTTGGGTTCGGGCCGCTGCTGGGCGGACAGCTTTTTCCAGCTCCTGTGCCTCTCGGTTCAACTGTGCCTCAAACTCTCTGGAGGCATCTTGCAAGCTGCGCAGGGTTTTGGCCAACGTGCGACCGATCTCCGGCAATTTGCGCGGCCCAAAGACCAAAAGGGCCACCGCAAAGATGACCAACATTTCCGGCAGTCCAACACCCAAAAAGTTCATAAGCCCTGGGATCCCTTCGCTTCCCTAGACTGACATTTTCTCGCCGCAGACCGCAAGTCACCGCAGGCCCTCTTCAGCCATTCCCACAGCTTAGGTGTTTTGTGCTCAGCTCGCCCAGGCCAACTTCTCCCTGGCCAGCCAAATCAAAATGGTAAAATTGCGTCATCAGTCAACTTCTTTATCGGCCCAGGCTTGCCCATGCTCCAAACCCTACAAAAGCTCCTTGGGGATCCCAACGATCGCAAGATCCGCCAGTACCGTCCTGTTGTCAAGCTGATCAACTCGCTGGAGATCGAGATCGCCTCTCTTTCCGATGCGGAGCTCAGGGCCAAGACCACCGAGTTTCGCCAGCGCCTGGATAGAGGGGAGTCCCTCGACGACCTCCTGCCCGAGGCGTTTGCGGTGGTGCGGGAAGCGGCCAAGCGGGTTCTCAACTTGCGCCACTACGACGTGCAGCTCATCGGTGGCATGGTGCTGCACGAGGGCCAGATTGCCGAGATGAAAACCGGCGAGGGGAAAACACTGGTCGCCACCCTGCCTGCCTATCTCAACGGCCTGACCGGCAAGGGGGTTCACATCGTTACTGTCAACGGCTACTTGGCCCGGCGGGACTCGGAGTGGATGGGGCAGGTGCACCGTTTCTTGGGCCTGACGGTTGGCCTGGTGCAAGAGGGTATGTCCACCGAAGAGAAGCGGCGCAGCTACCACTGCGACATCACCTACTGCACCAATAGCGAGCTGGGCTTCGACTACCTGCGGGACAACATGGCCACCGACATCAAAGAGGTGATGCAGCGGCCCTTCAACTACTGCATCATCGACGAGGTGGACTCCATCCTCATCGACGAGGCCCGCACCCCCCTGATCATCTCCGGCCAGATGGCCCGCCCCTCCGAAAAGTACCTCAAGGCGGCCCAGGTGGCGCGGGAGCTGATCCGGGACGAGCACTACGAAGTGGACGAAAAAGCCCGCAACGTCATCCTCACCGACGAAGGGTTTGAAGCCGCCGAGCGGTTGCTGGGGGTCTCCGATCTGTTTGACCCCAAGGATCCCTGGGCCCACTTTGTCTTTAATGCGGTGAAGGCCAAGGAGCTCTTCATCAAGGATGTCCACTACATCGTCCGCAACCAAGAGGTGGTGATCGTGGACGAGTTCACCGGGCGGGTGCTCCCCGGTCGCCGCTGGTCGGATGGGCTGCACCAGGCGGTGGAAGCCAAGGAGGGGGTGCCGATCCAAAACGAGAGCCAAACCCTGGCCACCATCACCTACCAAAACCTCTTCCTGCTCTATCCCAAGCTCTCCGGCATGACGGGCACCGCCCGCACCGAGGAAGCCGAGTTCGGCAAAACCTACAACCTGGAAGTGACGGTGATCCCCACCAACCGGCCCATCCGCCGTAAAGATGCTCCCGACTTGGTCTACAAGACCGAAAACGCCAAGTGGAAAGCGGTCGCCGAGGAAATTGCCCACATGCACGAGCGGGGCCGGCCGGTACTGGTGGGGACGACCAGCGTGGAAAAATCTGAGCGCCTCTCGGCCATGCTCAAGGAGATGGGGATCCCGCACAACCTCCTCAACGCCAAGCCGGAGAACGTGGAGCGGGAAGCGGAGATCATCGCCCAGGCGGGGCGCAAAGGTGCCGTAACCATTGCTACCAACATGGCCGGGCGCGGCACGGACATTATCTTGGGCGGCAATGCCGAGTACATGGCCCGCCTCAAGCTGCGGGAACGGCTGATGCCCAAGCTGGTGCAACTGGACGCCGACAACCCGCTGGGATCCGTTCCCATGCTAGGGCGGGGTGGGGGCCAGGGATTTGGAGGATCCTCACCTAAGCCGAAAAAATCCTGGACGGTGGTCTCTCCCAACTTTTACCCCTGTGAGCTGTCGGCCCGCACCAGCCAAGCGCTGGAGGAGGTGGTGGCGGCGGCGGTGACCAAATATGGGTTGAACCGCCTGCCGGAGCTGGTGGTGGAAGATCTCATCGCGGTGGCCTCGGAGAAAGCGCCGGTGCAGGATCCGCTGATCTTGCAACTGCGGGAGGTCTACAACAGCATCAAGGCCGAGTACGAAAAGGTAACCGAGGCCGAGCACGAGGAAGTGGTGCGGCTGGGCGGCCTGCACGTGATCGGCACGGAGCGCCACGAGTCCCGTCGCATCGACAACCAGTTGCGGGGCCGCGCCGGACGGCAAGGGGATCCCGGCTCCTCGCGGTTTTTCCTCAGCCTGGAAGATAACCTGCTCAAGATCTTCGGTGGCGAGCGGGTGGCCAAACTGATGGACATGTTCCGGGTGGATGAGGACATGCCCATCGAGCACCCGCTGCTTTCCAGCAGCCTGGAGAACGCGCAGCGCAAGGTGGAAGTGTATTACTTCGACCTGCGCAAACAGGTGTTTGAGTACGACGAGGTGATGAACAACCAGCGGCGGGCCATCTACTCAGAGCGGCGGCGCATCTTGGAAGGGGAGAACCTCAAAACCAAAATCCTCGACTATGTGCGCAAGACCGTCGAGGAGATCGTGCGGGCCCACGTCAACCCGGAGCTGCCGCCGGAAGAGTGGGAAATCGACAAGCTGACCGCCAAGATGCAGGAGTTTGTGCCCCTGCTCAAAGAGAACCTCAAGGCGGACGACTTGCGGGATCTCTCCTACGAACAGATCTTGAACCACCTGCTCAAGCAAGCAGAGCTGGCCTACGAGGCCAAAGAGGCTTTTCTGGATACTTTTGAGCCAGGCTTGATGCGCAAGGCAGAGCGCTTCTTCCTGTTGCAGCAGGTGGACACCCTCTGGCGGGAGCATCTGCAGCAGATGGAGGCGCTGCGGGAGGCAGTGGGCCTGCGCGGCTATGGCCAGAAGGATCCTCTGATCGAGTATAAGAACGAGGGCTACGAGCTGTTCTTGGAGATGATGGACAACATCCGCCGCAACACGGTGTACAACCTGTTCATCTTCACACCCCAGATCGTGCAGGTGCCCCAGGCGGTTCCGGCGCAAGCGGTGGCTGCCAGCCCTGAGCCTGGTGCTGCTTCAGGGGTGGTGGAGGCCGATTTCACCGAAGAGTAAGCGCCGGTCTTGGTCAAGGGGGGAGGAGAATCTGTCGCAGTGCCTCTTTCAACTGTGGGTATTGGAAGGTAAAGCCCATCTGCAAAGCCGCTTGAGGGATCACTTTTTGCCCTGTCAGCACCACTTGAGCTGCCTCGCCCAACAGCAGTTCCAGAGCCAGCTCCGGCACGGGCAACCAGGAGGGGCGACCCAAGACCTGGCCCAAGGTGCGGCAAAACTCCTCCATTTGCACCGGGTTGGGAGCGGTGGCGTTGAACACCCCGGATCCCTGTTGTAGGAGGAAGCAGACCAAACTCACCCAATCCTCGCGGTGGATCCAGGAGAGCCATTGTTTGCCGGAGCCGATCGTTCCGCCGATGAAGAACTGGAAGGGGGCCAACATCTGTGCCAGTGCTCCTCCATCTGGCCCCAACACAATCCCTGTGCGCACGATGGCCAGGCGGATCCCCAATTCCTCAGCGGGCCGGGCGGCAGCTTCCCAGGCTTGACAGACTTCTGCCAGAAAATCTTGGGCCGGGGGATCCGCCTCTGTCAGGGGCTCTCCCTGCGGGTGGGAGCCGTAGTAGCCCACCGCCGAGCTGCTGATCATCACCTGGGGCTTCTGGTCGAGGGAGGCGAGGGCTTGGACAAGGGCTTGAGTGGTCTCCACGCGGCTGCGGCGGATTTCTTTTTTCTTGGCTTCTGTCCAGCGAGAAGAGGCCAAAGGCTCTCCGGCCAAGTTGACAATGCCCTCGTACCCTTCCAGGGCGGTGGCCCAGGTTTGCGGTTGATAGGGATCGTAGGGCAGCAGCTTGAGGTTGGGGGATTCCCCCAACAGGCGGCGGGCCTGGTCGGGGCGGCGGCTCAAGACCAAAACCTGATCCCCTTGCTCCAGCAGACGGGCCACCAAGCGACGCCCGATAAAACCACTCCCACCCGTGATGACAATGCGCATATGGGGATCCGACTGACCTCTACATAACTGCCCTCGTCCTTGGATCGGTGCGGGGCCTTTTGACAAGGGGAACCTCTAGCCTAGCGCGTTTTCTTGCCGACGTTGGCGATGGCTTGGGATCCCGTAATCGGTTTGCCGAGCTTGGCCAAGTGGCAGCGTCCGAAAGCGAAAATGTTTTGGGACAAAGCCTGACACACCGGGGAAAATCGGCTTCAATAAGCCCTAGCTGCGCTTCTTGGCAGCAGAGGCGGCTCATCGTCCCCCTATTTTCTTCCCTTCACCCGTGGCACCTCAGTCTTCCTCCCGTACTCCGGCTGGCCGCATGTCTGTGCGCGTAGAGCAGGTTGCTGGATCGCAGCTAGATATCTCCGTTGCTCCACGAGCCCATCGCTCGCAGGGATCCCTGGTTCGGGCAAGTGGGCAAGGGGATCCCGCCGCTCTCCCGGTTGCCCGCTCCTCGACTCGCTCCCGCCGGCCTGCCCACGAGCCGCAAGCCTGGGAGGTGGCCTGCCACATCGGGGTGAATGTCTTGTTTACGGCGGCTGCCCTCAGTGGTTTGTGTCGCCTCTTGCCGGTGCAGTTGGCCCAGCACCATCGGCTCCAAGTTCTGGAGCAGCACATCGAGGTCTTGTCCAACCGGATTTCTCGGCTGCAGGAGGGGGTGGATCGCGGCATGGATCCCTTGCAACGAGAGGCCCTGATCAAGGAACGTCTGAATCGGGTGCCGCCCAATCAAATTCAGGTGCGCTTGGTGGATCCCAGTACTTTGGTAGCCGACGAGGAGAAGAACATCCCTCCTTCCTGGATCGGGCAGTTCCGTCAGCCGCCTGCCAGGCCATAGACTGCCGCTGGCTAGAATTACCTAGGATTGTTTGAGAAGCAAGGCCACCTCTTTGGCAAAGTAGGTGAGGATGATGTCGGCACCGGCCCGCTTCATGGCCAAGAGCGATTCCATCATCACTTTTTTGCCGTCGATCCAGCCCTTTTGTTCGGCAGCCTTGATCATGGCGTACTCGCCGCTGACGTTGTAGGCGGCCACGGGCAGATCCGTTGCTTCCTTGACCCGATAGATGATGTCTAAGTAGGCCAAGGCCGGCTTTACCATCACCATGTCTGCCCCCTCGGCTTCGTCCAGCTCCACCTCTTTAATGGCTTCGCGGGCGTTGGCGGGATCCATTTGATAGGTTTTTTTGTCTCCCGACTTGGGCGCGGATCCCAGGGCATCGCGAAAAGGGCCGTAGAAGGCAGAGGCATATTTGGCGGAGTAGGCCAGAATGGCTACGTCGGTGTAGCCTTGGCTATCCAGAGCCTCCCGAATGGCGCCGACACGGCCGTCCATCATGTCGGAGGGGGCCACGATATCGGTTCCCGCTTCCGCCTGGGAGAGAGCCTGCTTAATCAGAACTTCTACCGTCTCATCGTTGAGGATCACCCCGTCCCGCACAATGCCATCGTGGCCGTCGCTGTTGTAGGGATCCAGAGCCACATCCGTCACCACCAAGATCTGGGGGATCTCCTGCTTGATCCGCCGCACCGCCCGCTGGATCAAGCCTTCCGGGTTGAAGCACTCCCGCCCGGTGGGATCCTTTTTCTCTTCCGGCACCACCGGGAACAAAGCCACCGCCGGGATCCCCAAGTTGGCTGCTTCCTCCACCTCCTTGAGGAGCAGATCCAGGGTGTAGCGGTAGCAGCCGGGCATCGACTCTACTTCCTGCCGCTGGTTCTCCCCTTCCATGACAAACAGGGGATAGATCAAATCCTGCACCCGCAGGTGGGTTTCCTGAACCATCTGGCGCAGGGCTTCGGTGCGCCGCAGCCGACGGGGACGGTAGATCAAGTCTTGGCTCATGAGAGCAGCAAAGAAAAAGAGGGCGTCTCTATTTTGCCATGAGGTCGGCAGGGGCCGAGGTGCTCGTCGGGGGAGAGAGGCGATAGCCAGGGCAAGGGGGGAAATGGCGGGCCAGCCAGCAGCGGAGAGTCTCCTTGACAGCTTCGGCTTGGCAGTCGTGCAAAAGGTCGTGGCGCGATTGGGGAAAATCGTGGATCTCACCGTTGGGGAGCCGACAGGCAAAATCCACAGCGCCGGCAGGATTGACGACAATGTCGGCAGAGGTGTAGAGCAGCAAAACCGGCAGCTCCAGCCGATGGGCTTGCTCGAGGCAGCGCCGCCCGCTGCGCACCAGTTCGGCTGTAAATCTGGCCCGCGTTACCCCACACACATAGGGATCTGCCGCAAAGGCGGCCTGCTGCGCTGGCAAGGAAGTCACCCGTGCCGGATCGTAAAGGCCGGTCAAGGCCAACTGGGGAACAACCCTGTCCAACACCTGCAGAAGGGCGTAGGTCAAGGGGGTGAAATAGTGGTCGATGCGGAAGGCCGGAGAGATCAAGATCAAGCCCTGCACCTGCTCAGGATGGGCAAGGGCATATTCCGTAACCCAATTGGCCCCCGCGCTGTACCCACACCAGATCTGCGGGATCCTCTTCTGCGGCCAGACCTGCTGAGTGATCTCCTCCAGATCCGCCTGGTATTGGCCGAAGCGGTCGATCCAGCAGCGGATGCCGCCGGAGCGGCCAAATCCCCGCATATCCGGGGCCAAAACCTCCCATCCCTGGGCAGCTAATTCCTCCGCCAAGGGTTCAAACCCGCCGCCGTGATCCCCTTTGCCGTGCAACAGCAACACCCGCCCACAAGGGGATCCCTGCGGCCAGTGGCGCAAAAAGGCCGGCATCCCGTCCGCCAGCAACACCTCCTGAGATCGACAGATCCCCGGCGAAGGTTGCGGCTGACCCCCATCCAGAGCTCCTAAGTTGCCCAACCGATCAGAAGGCATGGTTAAATCCAATACACATCCGGCAAGACCTGGCAAAGCCGCAGACCTTATCCTCCTATATTCCGGTCGCCCACAGGCGCCGCAATCTTTCTTTCCAGTCTCAAATATTTCTTAACAATCTTTGCTCTTGCCGGGGATCCCTGTCAGGCCAGGCTGCGTGGCCTTTGGCGGGGGCGTAATGGGAGGATCTTTCGGGGCAAAGCGGGGCCAATGGCGGGAAAGGGAACCGCCGGGAGGTATGATGTTGTGAAGAAGTTTTGCAAAGCCTCAGGTTGGACGGGATCCCGTCGCTGTGGCTATTTGCCCTTGCCTTACCATTGCCTTATCGCTTCCTCGGTTCATTCAGTCGGAAACAGGTTGCTGAAACTATGCTGTTACTGAAAATCTCTGTTTACGCGGTTGTCATCTTTTTTGTTGGGCTTTTTGTGTTTGGCTTTTTGAGCAACGACCCCGCCCGTAACCCCAACCGGCGGGACATGGAGTGAGGGATCCGGGCAGCTTGCGAGCTGCGAAAATAAAATAGCCATCTCCTGAGGGGGGTGCTCGGTATTGGGCATTCCCCCTCAGATTCATAAAGTTCCCAACCCAACCTGGCAGCCGGAATTGTTTACTGGAAGGCGGTAATCAGCAGTGTTTGGGAGCCGGAGCGGTTTTGCTGGTCATAGGCGGTGATCCGGAACTGCCAAACGCCCACAGGATCCCCGGTGGCGACGCGGAAGTCGGTGATGAAGCTACAAAAGGTGGCTCCGGGAGCGCAGTTAGCCTGTTGCGGGCTGAAGAACTCCCGCTGCACGCGCACGCCATTGGGGTTAAACGTTTCCAGCTCAACAAATTGCGTTGGGCGGGCGCCGCCGGGCACACTCACCTGCACCGTAAAAGCCGGTGTGGAGGTGCCCACCCGCACAGAAGTGGGCGCATTGATCAACGAAACCGTTGGGCTCTGGGGGGGAGTGATGATCGTGCCCCCGGAGCTGCCGCCATCTCCACAGGCAGCCAGCCCAGTCGCCAAAAGGCCAGTGGCCAAAAGGGTCAGAGCAGTCCGTTGCATTCCTCTGTTCTCCTCACAAAAATCTGATCGATCCTCGCCGGTTGGATAAGCATCTACCCGCCTCAGGAATTGCCGTTGGGAGCAGCACCACTCTAGGCTACTTTCTGTTGCCGTAGCCTGGGGAAAGATGCGCTTCCACCCAAATCTGCATGGGCTTTTGTGCACAGTTGGCTCCCCTGCTTCAGAGCAGCAGTAAGCGCCGCAGCAGCACCGCCATCACCGCGGCAAAGCTGGCCACAATGAGCTGTCCCGGCAGGGTATAGCCTGAGTAAAGCCTGATCAACCTCAGCAACTCCTGGTTCCAGGGTTGCGTGGCCAAAAGATAGACAATC
This sequence comes from Synechococcus sp. OH20, assembly GCF_047502685.1. Taxonomy (NCBI): domain Bacteria; kingdom Bacillati; phylum Cyanobacteriota; class Cyanophyceae; order Synechococcales; family Synechococcaceae; genus Synechococcus; species Synechococcus sp. OH20. Next base: position 82,242 of record NZ_JANSIQ010000037.1, read on the forward strand.
CCGGTCAGGTGAATCAAGGCCAAAGCCACCAAGCTGCCGGATCCCAGCTCCTGGAGGCCCACCGGGGGGGCTGCCAGCCTCTTGACAGCGGCAGTGCGTTGGCGGACAGAGGAAGAAGGAAGCGAATGGGGATCCCGTTGCCGAAACGCAATCGTCCCGCAGGCCCAGGCAGCCGGCAAAAAACCCAACAAGTAGCCAAAGGTGGGCTGGTGCAGGTACTGCCACCCTCCCCCCTGGGCAAACACCTGCAACCCCGCCAGCCCCAGCCCCAAGTAGACGATCTGGGCGCACACCGCCGCCACCGGCCCCGCCAAACAAGCCGTCAGCAGCACGCCCCCGATTTGCAGCGAGAAGCTATATCCCCCCAGCCCAGGCAGCTCCGACGGAAAACTCAGATGGGTCAGGGTGCCCAAAATGGTCAGGATCACCCCAATCGCCGTCCAGAGCCATTCCAGAGGAGTCAAAAGCAGGCCAGACCGCATAACCGGGGAGAAATCTTTCCTTATGCTAAAAGAGGAAACGCGCAGGTGCGGTGGGCAAAAGGTGGTCAAAACAGAATGGATTGAACTGGCACAGGCCCTGGCCGATGCTGCCGGAGCAGTGATCCGCCCCTTGTTTCGCGGAGAGCTGCAAGCGGAATACAAAGAAGCCCGCTCCCCCATTGTGACGGTGGCCGACCGGGAGGCAGAACAGGCGATGCGGGCTTTGCTCATGGCCCAGGTGCCGCAACACAGCATCCTTGGCGAGGAGTTTGGCTTTCACCAGACGGGATCCCCTTACACCTGGGTTCTGGATCCCTTGGATGGCACCATTGCCTTTTCCACCGGCAAGCCCACCTTTGCCACCCTGATCGCCCTCTTGGAAGAGGATCGCCCCGTTCTGGGCATCATCGATCAACCGGTGTTGCGCGAGCGCTGGCTGGGGGTGCAGGGAGAACCCACCCAGTGGATTACTCCCTCTTGCCGACGACCCGCCCAGACCAAAACCAACAGCGACCTCAGCCGCGCCTACTTGAGCTGTACCACCCCCGATTTGTTCGCCCACCCCGACCAACAACGGCGTTTCCAGCAGCTCAGTCGAGCAGTACACATCACCTCCTATGGCGGCGACGGCTACCAGTACGGCCTGTTGGCCAGCGGCTGTGTGGATCTGGTGCTGGAGTGTGGCCTCGCCCTCTACGATTTTGCCGCCCTTGTGCCGGTGATCGAGGGATCCGGCGGCGTGATTACTGATTGGTCGGGGGAGCCCCTAACCCGCACCTCTAGGGGAGAAGTGCTGGCGGCGGCCAACCCCAGCTTGCATCGCCAGGCCCTGGCCGCAATTCAAAAAAACGGGAGCTACCCACCAAAATAAGCAGGCTCATTGCCGGGCTTCCACTTGATGTTGCAGCCGAGGCTGGGCTTTTGGTCAGGATCGATGGGCTTGCCCGCCAGCAGGTTATCCAGCGCCGCCCGCAAGTCTTTGCCCGTCACCGGCACATCCGTCAGGCTGGGGCGGCTGTCGTCCAGTTGGCCGCGGTAGACCAGCTTGCGCTCCGCATCGAACAGGAAAAAGTCGGGGGTGCAGGCAGCGCTAAAGGCTTTGGCCACTTCTTGGCTTTCGTCGTAGCAGAAGGGAAAGGTAAAGCCCAAGGTCTCGGCCATCTTCTTCAAGTTCTCGGGGCTGTCGTCGGGGTATTTCTCCACATCGTTGGCGCTGATGGCTACAATGCCGACGCCGCGATCCTTGTAATCTCTGCCAATGCGGGCCAGCTCTTCTTGCACGTGCTTCACATAGGGGCAGTGCTGGCAGATGAACATCACCAGCAAAGCGGGCTTGTCGGCAAAAGTAGAGAGGGAAATGGTTTGGCCGCTCACCACATCCGGCAGGCTGAAGTCAGGGGCCGGGGTGCCCAAAGGCAGCATGGTCGAGGGAGTACGGGCCATAGCAAGCCTCCAACTGTGAACTTTCTGGATCATCCTCATGCTCCCATAGGAATGGGCGGAACGGGATCCCTGCGCTCCAAACCAGCCGGGAACCGCTTTTACAATTGGATAGAGTCTGCAACACTATTTTGTTCGGGAGCTGAGCCTTGAGCACCGCCGTCTTGCCCGCTGCCCCTCTGGTGGACACCCACGTCCACTTGAACTATCCCGACTTTACAGACGATCTACCGCAGGTGGCCGAGCGCTGGCGCCAGGCCGGGATCCGGCAACTGGTGCACTCCTGTGTAACGCCAGCAGAGTTTCCCCAGTTGCAGGCCATTGCCGACCAGTACGCCGAAGTCTTCTTGTCGGTGGGGCTGCATCCTTTGGAGGCGCGCCAGTGGCAGCCGGATCTGGCCGAAAAGATCGCCCAGTTGGCCGCCAGCGACACGCGGGTGGTGGCCGTCGGGGAGACGGGCTTAGATTTTTACAAGTCCGACCCGGCGGACATCGAGCGGCAACAAGAATCCTTCCGCGCCCACATTGCCATTGCCCAGGAGCAGGATTTGGCCCTGATCGTCCATTGCCGCGAGGCGGCAGCAGCCACCTACGAAATCCTCAAGGAGGCCCTGGCCACAGGGGGGCCGCTGCGGGTGGTGATGCACTGCTGGAGCGGATCCCCGGAGGAGACGCGGCTGTTTGTGGAGATGGGCTGCTTCATCAGCTTTAGCGGCATCGTGACCTTCAAGAACGCCGAGACCGTGCGCCGGTCGGCCTTGGAGGTGCCCTTGTCCCAACTTTTGGTGGAAACCGATTGCCCTTTTTTGGCCCCCACCCCTTTCCGCGGCAAGCGCAACGAGCCGGCCTACGTGCAGCGGGTGGCCCAGACCCTGGCGGAGCTGTTGCGGATCCCCTTGGAAGACCTGGCCCAACAGACCAGCCAAAATGCCGCCCGCCTCTTCCGCCTGCCCCAGCCCCCTTTGTGAAGGAGAGTGGAGAACTTTTGAATTCCTTAAGCTTTTCCCTTGCGGCTCTGTAACTTCCCGGCAGGGGGCGTTATCGTGAAAGAGGGAGTGTAGCTTTCAATACTTCTGCGCTTCCTTATGTAGAGATGGCTATGGAGAACTTGGCCCCTGCAGCCTGTACCAGCCGGGATGCCCTCATCAACCGCATTACCCACCAGATCCGGCAATCTTTGGAGCTGGATCAGATCCTGAGGGCAACGGTGGAGGAGGTGCGCGCCTTTTTGGGCACGGATCGGGTCAAGGTGTACCGCTTCGACCCGGAAGGTCATGGAACGGTGGTGGCGGAAGCTCGACAAGCTGAGCGGCTGCCCTCTCTCCTGGGTTTGACTTTTCCGGCGGGGGATATTCCTGAGCAAGCGCGGCAGCTGTTTCGCCTGGCCCAGGTGCGGGTCATCGTGGATGTGGAGGGCCAGACCCGCTCCCTCAGCCAGCCGGAGCCACTGGGCCGCTTTGCCCAGGCCCAGCCTTTGCCTCTAGGAGAGGTGCCGCAGCGGCCGGTGGATCCCTGCCATGCCCATTACCTCAAGTGTATGGGGGTGGCCTCTTCCCTGGTGGTGCCCCTCCTGCATCACCAGCAATTGTGGGGGCTCTTGGTCTCCCACCACACCGAGCCGCGCTCCTACTCTGCTGAGGAGCTGCAGGTGGTGCAGTTGGTGGCGGATCAGGTGTCGATTGCCATTGCCCAGGCGGAATTGCTGGAGCAGGCGCGGCGGAAGGCGCAGCAGGAACGCTTGATTAACCAAATTGCGGCGCTGGTGTACTCGCCGCTTCACCCCGAAACCACCCTGAGCACCGTCCTGGAGCAGCTTACCGCCCAGCTCCAAGGGATCGGGGCGCGGCTGCGCATCCAGTTCATGGGCTTGGAGACTCTCCACTGCTATGGGAGCCAGCCGCCGGCAGGATACGACGCCTGGCTGCAGGAGCAGGTGGGAAGAGGCAAGTCGGCAGGGGACGGGGTGAGAACCTGGTCGCTTTCGCAATTGGAGAAGTGGCCAGAACTGCGGTCGCAGGTGCAGCAGACGCCCATCCGCGGGCTGCTGGCGGTGCCGCTGCTTTGGAACGAGCAGGTGGTGGGCTGGCTGAGCGTGTTTCGTGGCGCCATCTGCCAAGAGACCCACTGGGCCGGCTACCGCTGGCCCGCCCAAGGGGAAGGTTGGGAGGATCCCCGTCAACAACTGCCCTTGATCTCTTTTGCCGCCTGGCGGGAGCTGAAAATTGACGAGCCCAAGGCTTGGTCGGCCCCAGAGCTGGAGCTCGTCAGCCGCGCTGCCGTGCACCTGGCCCTCTCGATCACGCAAAACCAGCTCTACCGGCAGTTGCAAGATCTCAACGCCCGTCTGGAGCAGGAGGTGCAGGAGCGGACGGCGGCCCTGCAGCGCTCTCTGGCTATGGATGCCCTCTTGCAGCGGGTCACCGACCAGGTGCGCACCACCCTGGACGAAGCCCAGATCCTGCGGGCAGTGGTGCAGGAGTTGGCTCTGGGGCTGCCCATCCAAGGCTGCGATCTCTGTCTCTACGATCCGGAAGCTGGCCAGGCCACGGTGCGCTACGAATACACCGCCGCCCTGCCGCCCGCCGGCGGGATCGCTCTAACCCTAGCCGACTACCCGGATCTCTACCGGCAACTGCAAAGGGGGCAAGCGGCGCAACTGTGCCATTTGTCGGGGCAAAGCTGGATCCCGCGGCGGGAAGGGCTGACCCTGCTGGTATGTCCGCTGCGGGAGGATCAGGCCGTGTTGGGCGATCTGTGGTTGGCCAAGCCGGCAGACGAGTGCTTCTCTGAGCTGGAGGTGCGGGTGGTGCAGCAGGTGGCGGATCACTGTGCCATCGCCATCCGCCAGGCCCGTCTCTACCAGGCCTCGGTGCAGCAAATCAGCGAGCTGGAACGCCTCAACCGCCTCAAAGATGATTTCTTGAGCACCGTCTCCCACGAGCTGCGCACCCCCATCACCAACATGAAAATGGCCATCCAACTGCTGAAAATGGCCCGCACCCCGCAAAAACGGGAGCAATACTTGCAAATCCTGGAGCAGGAGTGCGAGCGCGAGGCGGAATTGGTCAGCGATCTGCTGGATCTGCAGCGGCTGGAGCAGGGATCCAAGCCCCTTCATCTCGAAGAAGTGTCCCTGGCCGCCTGGCTGCCCACTGTGCTCCAGCCCTTTGTGCAGCGGGCCCAGGCCAATCAGCAACAGTTGCGGTGGCAGATTGACCCAGCGGTGGGCAAGGTGGTGACGGATCAGGTGGGTCTGGAGCGGGTGGTGCAGGAGCTGGTCAACAACGCCTGCAAGTACACCCCGCCTCACCACCGCATCACGGTGACGGCGCGCCGCCTCAGCCCTGAACAAGTGCAAATTCGGGTTATCAACGAGGGGGTGGAGATCCCCCGCAGCGAGTGGGAGCGCATTTTTGAGAAGTTCTACCGCATCCCCAGCGGGGATCCCTGGAAGCGGGGCGGCACCGGCCTGGGGCTGGCTTTGGTTAAGCAGTGGATGCAGCGGCTGGGGGGCAGCGTCTCTATAGAAAGCGGCCAGGGCAAGACCTGCTTTACCCTGGTGTTGCCGCAGGGATCCCTGCCAGGGCAGACCTCTTTCATCGCGTAATGGGCGATTGCGATTTGGAAGCGCTGCAACGGGCGGTTGAGCAATTCAACCGGGGGGAATTCTACGCCTGCCACGACACTCTGGAGGCGCTGTGGATGGAAGCGGTGGATCCGGAGCGGCGCTTCTACCAGGGGCTGTTGCAAACCGCCGTGGCCTACTACCACCTGCAAAACGGCAACCGCCGCGGCTGCATGATCCTGCTGGGGGAGGCCAACCGCAAGCTGGCCGATTTTCTGCCCACCTACGCCGGCTACAACCTGCAAGCTCTGTGGGAAGCCAACCAGATTCTCCTGCAAGATCTCTCTTGCCTCCAGCCTGAGGATCCCTTGCCCTGGGTGGCCCCTCCTGTCCTGAGAACCGTTGACGACAGGCCCGATCGCGAGGCTTCTTGGAATCTCCCAGAACCCCAGTAGCTACCGACGCTTGGAGCGACGAGCTTGCCGTTCTGCCTCGCTGCGCCGCCGCCGATCCCGCCAGTCGATAAAGGTGATGTAGCCAACGCCCACAGTGACAGCCGTCAAGAGCAAAAAGATGCTGCCGTAGGCGAGGCGGACAACCCAGGGCAAGTCAATTTCCATAGAGCAGGACGAAGTCCTCGAGCAACAACAGGGCCAGGCGGGATCCACTACATGCCGTTACGGCCCCAGACCACAAAGGCAATGGAAAGGGCAAAGAAAGCAGCAACAGCAACCCAGCCAAAGGTGATGATGTCCATAGATCTAGCCAAGCAAAGAAGGCTCATCGGGGTGATCCCATTTTACGGGATGGGATCCCTTGTCAGCGGGCATTTGCGAGCACCTTATTCTCAGTTCAAACTGGCTACAGTGGGGTCAAATCCAAAACATCTGAGCCAAACGAGGGGGGATCCGATGGTACTGGAGACATTGCCGCTGGTGGCCGCGGTGGCCATCGCCATTTTTATGCTGGTTTTCTGGGTGCGGGTGGTTCGGGAGGCCATCTGGACGGCGGTGGGGATCGTAGTTCTCCTGGCCGTGCTGTACGTGGTCTTTAGGATTGGCCCGCGGCAGGTGCTGCAAGAGCTGCGGGATCCCTTTGCCCTTCTGGATCAAGTGTGGCAGGTGATCGTCGCCTGGTTCCAGGCCCTTTTCCCCTAGTGCGCTATCTGATGCACAATTACAATGGACTGGGCCTGGGTTGGGGCTGCTGGCCCTTCTCCTTTGTTCTGCAACTCTGACGCGCTCCGATTGCTGGCCATGCCTTCCGACTCCCCACAGGATCCCCAACAAGGGCACCTAGACCCTGCCCCGGAAGACGGGATCCCGGTTCCCGAGGACATCCAGGTGGAGGTGGAGGACTTGGGGGAGCGCCGCCGCCATGTGCAGGGCCGCGTCCTTATTCCGGTGGAGCGGCAGTGGGTTTGGCAGGTTTTAACCGATTACGACCATCTGGCGGAGTTCATTCCCAACTTGGTGGAAAGCCGCCTCCTCGGCAGCGAGAATGGCCGCAAACTGGTGCGCCAGGTGGGATCCCAAAAGGTTTTATTTGCCCGCTTTTCGGCGGCAGTGGTGCTGGCCATTGAGGAAATCTTTCCCCACCAGCTTCGCTTCCAGGAGGTGGAAGGGGATTTTCTCCTTTTCGAGGGGTTTTGGGAACTGGCCGAGTGGCTAAACCATCAAACTTTGCTCACCTACCACCTGCAGGTGAAGCCGCCGCGTCGCATGCCGGTCGGCCTGGTGGAACGGCGCCTCCGCCGGGACTTGGCCTTTAACCTCCAGGCGATTCGGGAGCGCTGCCTGAGTCTATGTTCCCAATAGGGTGTGCCATCCCTCACCCCCAGCCCCTCTCCCAAAGGGAGAGGGGAGCTACGGATCTAGGCCAGAGCTTTGCGGCAGCCTGATTTGTTGGATATTGGCAATTTGCATTTGCCGGCTGGGATCCCAGGTTAGCGCAGCAGACCTTCACTTCTTAGGGTTCAGGCGGCCATCGAGGGCTGCCTCTGGGTTTGTGGGTTGGCTATCGGCAGGGTGAAGTGGAAGGCACTGCCCTGGTTGATCCCTCCCGATTCGGCCCAGATGCGCCCCCCCATCGCCTCGATGATCAGCCGGCAGATGGCCAGCCCCAAGCCCGTCCCCCCCACGGAACGGCGCAGGGACCCCTCTGCCTGGTAAAACCGCTCGAAAATGACCTGTAAGCGCTCCGGTTCAATGCCACGTCCACTGTCGGCCACAGTAAATCTCACCATCGCTTCTCCAGGTTCGCCGGCTGATGGCTCCACCTCTGCCCGGACCCAGATCCGCCCGCTGGGAGGAGTAAACTTGCAAGCATTGTCCAACAGCTTGCGCAAGACCTCCACCAGCCATTCCCCATCCGCCTTGACCATCGGCAGCCGTCTGGGCAGCGCCTGCTCGATGGTGGGTAACTCTTCGTGCCGCCGTCGCGCTTTGACGTTGCTCAGGGCCAGCTCCACGCATTCTTGGGCAGACAACGGCTCGATATGCCAGCGAACGCGACCGCTTTCCAGCTTGGAGAGGGTGAGAAAATCCTGCACCAACTCCCGCAGCCGACCGGCATCTTGCAGAGCCGCATTCAACATCTCCTGGCGCATCTCCAAGGGCATATGAGGATCGCCGGCCAACGACTCCAGACACACTTGAATGGTGGACAAAGGGGTGCGCAGCTCGTGCCCGATCACAGCGATCAACTCCGACTTGGCCCGATCCAGATCCTGCAATTGGCGATTCAGCTCTTCCAGGTGCTGGTAGGCTTCTGCCTGTAAGAGGGCCACCCCCACTTGATTGGCAATGGCTTCTGCCAACTCCAGAGTGGCCGGCTGCCAGCGGCGAGGGTGTTCGTGGTGCAGCTCCAATAGGCCCAGCAACCGCCCCTGATAGAGAATCGGCAGAGCCACCCAAGCGCGAATTTGGGCCGGCTGCCACAGCTCCGGCAGGCAATGCAGACGCGGATCCTTCTGGCTGTCCTCGCAACACACCAGGTGTGCTGAGGCCATTGCCTCCTGCAGAAAAGGGTTGCTTTGCACGGGCCAGAGGGATCCCTTGAGGCTGCCCATTCTCAGGGTGTGATACTCGTGCTCGATCTGGACAGCAGGAACCTGGCCATCGTAGCGGTAGATCAAACAGCGCCCCACTCCTGCCGCTTGCCCCAGTTCCTGCACCGCAATGGTCAGGATATCGCCGGGATGCAAAGACTGGCGAATGGCGCTGCTGATGCGGTTGATCAAGCGTTCTTTGTGCTCTTGCACCTGAATGGTGCGATAGGCCCGCTGCAGCTTGTATTGCCCTGCCTGAAGATAGGTGATCAGCCGCTCGGTGAAGGGCCCTGGATTCAGTTGGCTGGCGGAGTTTTGCAGGGATCCCTCCAGATGCTGGCGGATCGGCTCCAAGCGAGGGGCCAGATCTGGACGGTAACCGAGGATCTTGGGCAGCAGTGCCAAAGCCGCTTGAACCGCGACCAGGCGATCAAACGACCAGACGCCATCGAACTGTCGGGCTGCATCCATATCGCTGCCCTGCCAGGGCCGCTCCCGACACACTAAGCAGGTGGTGTAGTGGGCATCGATGACGATCAAATGCCACTCCTGGGCCAGCGGATCTTCCGGATCCAGGGGGATAAAGTTAGGGAGCAGGTCGCCCTGAGTCCAATCGGTCTCGGGAGTGGCCAGCACAAACACATCTTGGGCAACCGCGCTGATGCGATGATAACGCCGCGCCTCCTGGCGGTAGTAGCGCTCCTTTTGAAAATTGGCGAACACCCACGGGGATCCCTGACCTTGCAACACCTGATCCTCAATGGCGTGGCTGAGGGCAACCAGAGAAGACTTGAAATAAAGTTGCGGGCGCAGATGGGGCAAGGCCTGTAGCAGATCGCTCAATAGGGAAGTCCGACTCTGACGGCTCTGGCGGGATCTAGGGCGGGTAGAAGTCATAGCCCTATGGGCAGGTGTCGATCGCTAGGGAGCACAAAGACGCTCAACCTGAAGAAGAAGGCTGGCAGTCTAGGTTTAGTCTAGCGGTTGGGATCCTGCAGCAGGGGGAGTTTAATAAGGCGCAAGATCCGGCTACCTTAAACTAAGGAGTCATAAAGCTTGCAAAGTTGTGTGTAAGCTGGCCAAATGTCGGGATCCCGGTACAGCCAAGAAGACGTGCAGCAGATCCTCCAGCGGGCCATTGCCCGCCAGCCGCGCCTGGGCGAGTTTACCCGCGCCCAATTGCAGGAGATGGCCGCCGAACTGGGGATCTCACCCCAAGAGCTGGACTTGGCCGAGCAGGAATGGAAGGCTTGGCAAGAGCTGAACAGCCAACATCGCGAATTTCAGCGCTACCGCCGTCAGCAGTTCTACCAATTGCTGGGTCGCTATGGAATTGTCAACAGCTTTTTGCTGGGCTTGGACTGGCTTTCCGGCGGTGGGCTATCTTGGTCGCTGTTTATACTCATGGGCTGGGGCTTGACAGTTTCTCTTAAGGGCTGGAACGCCTACCAGACAGAGGGGGAACGCTACGAGAAAGAGTTCCGCCAGTGGCAGAAGAAACTCCAAAAAGATCTCCACCTCAAGAGGTAAGCCCCGTTCCGCCGATGGGGACAGATTGCTCTCCAGACCCTGAGGGGAGAGGAGATGCCCACGAGAGATGCTACCATAGGTATCCGGCATCGGTGAATATCTGTGCGGGCGTAGTTTAATGGTAAAACCGCAGTCTTCCAAACTGCTGTTGTCGGTTCGATTCCGTCCGCCCGCTTCCAGCCGGTAGATCCTGAACTAAGCCGCAAAACTGGCTCCAGATAAGCCCTTTCAGACCTAAAACCTCAGTTGAGGGTGCGTTTGAGTTAGGGGTGAATGGGGTAAGTTGGGGGTGAAAAGTAGCCGCAAAAAGGCCGCAAGGCTGAGGGCTGTGCGAGATGACTGAGAAGGCGCTGGTGCATATCCGAGTGGACAAACAGGCGTTACACCTGACGTGGACGTACCACGGGAAGCAGTAGCGGTTGTCCACCGGGATCCAGGACACGGCGGTCGGACGGCGGGTGAAGTCGGAAGCTGGTTGTCTTGGTTGAGCTTCTCGATGAGGAGTTGGATGAAGAAGCTGCTTTCAGATCCCTGCGGCCGAAGTATAAAGACAGCATAGCTGTTGAACCAAAATGCGCTCCTTCCTCCCACAATCTGACCGGCAACTTTTTGTTAATCAAAGCTTAATCCCAAAATAACTTGCAGATAACTTTTGGATCATTGTTGTTGAGGTATAGATATTCTGAGCTGTACTCCACCCCGGAAATAAGGGAAAATCCGATGTGCCAGATCGGTAGTAAAGTGAGAGTGAACACAAGACCCAATTTCGGAGTGGTTAGGAGAATCGCCGTGCGTCCTCTATCTCTGTTGGCGGTGCTTTGCAGCGTGGCTTTTGCCCAGCCTTTTGCGTGGGGATCCCTGAACCCAGCCTGGGCCAAGCCTTCCGGGACATTGCGCTTGTACACTTCCCAACCCGATGCAGACGCTCAGAAAACCGTGGCTGCGTTTCGAGAAGTTTATCCAGAAGTTTCCGTGGAGATCTTTCGCTCCGGCACCGAGGAGGTGATCAGCCGCTTTTTGCTGGAAGCAGAAAAGGGCAGTTCCCAAGCCGATGTGTTGCTGGTGGCCGATGCGCCTACTTTTGAGTTGCTGAAATCCCGCAATTTGCTGGAGTCCTACTGCAGCCCTGAAGCCAAGGCCATCGCCGCCACCTACTACGATCCAGACTGCCACTACTTCGGCACCAAGATCCTGGCCACGGTGATCGTTTACAACACGGCCAAAGCCCAGCCTGTCGTTAGCTGGGCAGCCCTAGCCCAGGTTCCGGAAGGCCAGCTGGTGATGCCCAGCCCCACCTATTCGGGTGCTGCTGCTTACAACTTGGGAGTTATCACCCGCACCCCTGGCCTGGGCTGGGAGTGGTACGAAGCTCTGAAAAAGAATAAAACCGTGCTGGTGCAAGGCAATGGCGCTGTGGCCCGTAACGTCGCCAGCGGTGAACAAAGCTACGGTATGGTGGTGGACTTTCTTGCCATTCGCAGCCGCAACGAGGGATCCCCGGTGGAGGTGGCCTATCCCAAGGAGGGCGTGCCGGTGATTACCGAGCCGGTGGGAATTGTCAAAGGAACGCCCAACCTGGAAGCTGCCCAGGCTTTTGTGGACTTCTTGCTGTCTCAGAAGGGGCAGGAGGTCGCTGCTGAGATGGGCTACATGCCGCTGCGGCAGGGTGTGACGCCGCCAAAAGGTTTCCCCGCTTTGAGCGAGCTGAAGATCTTGAGCGCCCCGGCAGCGGAGTTGGCCGAAAGCCGCGAGGCCGACAAGGCCCGCTTTGCCAAGTTGTTTGAGGAATAGGTGGGATCCAAAGGCGTGGTCTAACGTTTCTGGGGGAGGGCTTGAGTAAAGGGTTAAGGCACCCCATCATCCCCTGGCTGGTAGCCGTAGCGGGCCTTTTGACTTTGACCCACGCTTATCCCCTCTGGAAGCTGTTGCAGCGAGCCTTGAGCAGCGAAGGGGAAGGGCTTTCCTTTGAGAACATCCGCTGGTTGCTGGAAACGCCCCGCGTCCATCTGGCGCTGGGCCACAGCCTCTGGGTGTCGGCGGTCTCAGCCGCATTAGCGCTGGTCGGCGGCCTGGTGCTGGCGGTGCTCACCACCCAGACAGATCTGCCGGGCCGCGGCATCCTGCGGGTGCTCTTTTTATCTCCCCTCGTGGTTCCGCCCCAGGTTTTGGCCTTGGCCTGGATCCAATGGGCCGGGCCGGTGGGCTATTTGCAGCAGGGGCTGCGCTGGATTTTGGGGAAGCAGGGATCCCTGTGGAGCTTCTACACGCCGGGGGGGATCATTCTGCTGCTGGCTCTTTTTGTGCTGCCAATTGCCTACCTGACGCTGGTGGCGGGCTTGAGCCGGCTCTCCAGGCAAGCTCAGGAGGCGGCCCAACTGGATGGGGCAAACCTGCTGCAGGTTTGGCTCTTCATCACCCTGCCCCTGTTGCGGCCCTCTGTGGCGGCAGCGGCGGCGCTGGCCTTCCTGGGGGCCTGGGGCAATTTCGGGATCCCGGCCTTGCTGGGGATCCCAGGACGCTACCTGACTTTGCCCACCCTGCTGTACCAAGAGGTGATCAACTTCGGCGGGGATGGGTTTGGGCGCAGCGCGGCGCTGGCGTTGCTCTTTGGCCTGCCGGCCCTCTTCTTTTTGGCCTGGTCACAGCAGCCTCAGGAGGGGCTGGATCCAGGCGAGGCCCCTCCGGATCCCTATCGCTTGGGCTGGCTGGGTTGGCTGCTCAGCGGGATCCTCTTCGCCGCAGCCTTGCTGCTCATTCTCGGGCCTTTGCTGGCCATGGCTGCAACTGCCCTGCTGCGGGCCTATGGCCTGCCCTTAGTCTGGTCTAACCTGACGCTGGAGCATTTCCGCCTGGTTCTTTTTGAGCTGGAGCGGGCCCGCCGCGCCACGCTGCACAGTTTGGGCTTGGCGGGAGGAGCAGCGCTGCTCTGCAGCGGGATGGCGACGATCTTGGGCTATGCCCTGACCCGGTTGAAAGTACGGCTGCTGGCGCTGCTCAGCTTCATTGTGGACTTGCCCTATGCCCTGCCGGGCCTGATTTTTGCGTTGTCCCTCATTTTGGTGTGGTTGCCGCCTCCCCTGCCGGGTCTGAGCCTCTACGGCACCCTATGGCTGATCCTGATGGCCTATCTGGGGCGGTTCTTGGCCCTGGCGCTGCAACCGATGCAAGCTGCTTGGCGCAGCCTGGACACCAGCCTGGAGGAGGCGGCTAGCATTGACGGGGCCTCCCTGCTGCAAACTTTTCGCTACATCCTGCTACCTCTACTGGCGCCGACCTTGACGGCAGCAGTGTTGCTGGTATTTTTGCAATCTTTTGCCGAGCTGACCCTCTCTGCCCTCTTGGTAACCTCCCGCTCGGAAACCTTTGGGTGGCTCATCTTTGGCTTGCAACAAGGGGGCTACACCCACCAGGCGGCGGCCCTGAGCACCCTGCTGCTGATCGTCCTGTTGGGTCTAGCCGCAGGGATCCAGGCGCTGCGGCGGCAGGTCGGGCAGCCTTGAGCAGGGGATCCCTCCGGATCCTTCACGGATGGGGGTTGATGGTGGTGGTGCGACGGATGGGTTGCCCCTTCAGGTTCCAGGTCTGGCCTTGTTGGGTGGTCACTTGGCCGGAATAGTCCCCTTCCACCCCTTGACCGGGGGATCCCTGGCCGGAATAGGTGCCACTACCGGCTCTGCCGCTTGGCCCGCTGCGCGTGTAGGTGCCGGAGTGGGCGCGTTGACGGGGGCGAGCCTGCGCAAAGGGAGCAAGCGCCATTAGTAAAGCAGTAACCAATAACAGGCAAAAGCTTGCATTTTTCATCATTTTCATGTTCGAGACCCCTTGAGAAGTTGCCAATCATAACCTGGGCTGGGCGCTCATTTCATCTGACTCTGACTGCGGCCTGAGGGTTCACTTTCTGGGGGGATCCCGGCCAGATATAACCTGCTCTTAATGTCGGTGCAGTATTCTCGGATGTGCCTTTAGCGAGTGCAACTGCCTTTTTCTATGAACACCCGTCGTACTTTCCTGGCTTTCGCCGCTGGCTTGGTGGCTGCCTTCCTGGCTGCCGACAGCTTTGCCCAGTCTCCTGCCAACGTCAAAGTTTGGATTGCCTTTACCGATAACCGTCTCGATTGGGCCCGCGCAAAAGCGGCAGAGTTTAACAAGCAATTTCCTCAGTACAACGTAACTGTTGAGGGCTACGGCAACTACGAAGAAATTCAACAGGCCACCGACCTGGCTATTCAACAAAATGCAGCTCCTTCGGTGGTGCAGTGGTTTGAGGTGGGCACCCAACGGGCACGGGATTTCGGCTACTTCAAGTCTATCGCCGATGCGCTGGGCAACCGCACCGAGGTGAACGGGATCCCGGTGAACTTCGACGATTTTATCGAGCCGGTGGTGAGCTACTACACCCTGGACGGCAAGTTCACCTCCATGCCCTGGAACAGCTCCAGCCCCATCCTCTACTCCAACACCGCCATTTTGAAGAAAGCCGGGATCGAGAAGCCGCCGGCCACCTGGCAGGAGCTGGAAGCCGCCTGCGAGAAGATCATGGCGCTTCCCGACGCTCCTCAGGGCTGCGTCACCTGGCCCAACCACGGCTGGTTCTACGAGCAGTGGATGGCGCAGCAAGATGCTCTCTTGGCCAACAACGAAAATGGCCGTGCCGCCCGGGCCACCCAGGTCTTTTTGGACTCGGAGCCTTCAGTAGCCATTGCTACTTGGTGGAAAGGGATGTACGACAAACGCTACTACATCTACAGCGGCAAGCAGCGGGATTGGGCGGCCACGGAGCAGGCCATCCAAACCGGCACCGTTGCCATGGCCATCACCAGCAGCGCCGACGCGGCCAACATCACCAACGCCGCCAAGCAGAACAACATCGAGCTGGTCACCACCCGCATGCCCTACAACGCCGACAAGGGTTGGACGGGGAACTTGATTGGGGGCGCCAGCCTTTGGTTGGTGAAGGATCTGCCCAAAGAGGTGGAAGAGGGGGCGCTGACCTTCATGTTGTGGCTGAATAACACCGAAAATGCTGCCGAATGGCACAAGGTAACCGGCTATCTGCCCATTCGCAAAAGCTCGGTAGCCTTGCTGGAGTCGCAGGGCTGGTTCAAGGAAAACCCCAACTTCTTCACCGCCAGCGACCAAATCAACAACTCCAAGGTCACTCCTGCCACCCGTGGGGCGCTGTTGGGGGCTTTTCCCGAGATTCGCAATGTGGTCACCCAAACCATGGAGGATCTCATGCTCAAAGGCGGGGATCCGGCCCAAGCCATGGCCAAGGCCAACGAGACTGCCAACCGCCTGCTGGCCGAGTACAACTCCCTCTATCAGTAATTGGTTAGGAGCTGGGATGCCGCCAGATTGACGGCGAAATCGAGGATAGGGGGTGGGCGGCGACCTGCCCCTTTCCTGGCTTTTGCAAGGTTAGAGGGGAGAGAGAACATGGGGCAATGGATCCAAGTGCTGGTGCCGCTGTTGGCGGGGTTGATAGGGGCCCTCTGGGTGGGATCCCGTTTTCGGCGTATCGAGCGGCCTGTGCTGCTGGGGGCGGCTCTGGGGGGGCTGGCAGGAGGGCTGGGATCCCTGATCTTCATGGTGCCGCTGGATTTTTGCACCTTTGCGCCGGAGCGCAAGGTCATCGACCTGGTTTTTGGTGTGGGGCTGGTGCTGGCGGGCATGGCCATCCCTCTCTGGCCGCTGCTGGCGTGGATCCGCAAGGAACAGGAGCGCCGCCTGGGGATCCAAAGAGCAACTCCCCAAGAGAGGGGTATCTTCAAGCAGGGGTGGCTGGCCTGGCTGCTTCTGTTGCCCACCTTCACGATCTTGGTGGTGTTTCTCTACTACCCAGGGCTGGATACCCTGCGCCTTTCCACCCTGCTCACCTTTGTGGGGGCGCCGCGCAGCCGCTTTGTCTGTGTGGATAACTTTACTGCCTTGCTGACGGATGCCACCTATCTGCGCAGCCTGGGGATTACCTTTGCCATTTCGGCGGCCATCGTGGTGCTGGGACTGAGCGGATCCCTGTTGATCGCCACGTTGGCCTACCAGCCCATTCGCGGAGCGGCGATCTATCGCATCTTGCTGATCTGGCCCTATGCCATTTCGCCGGCGGTGGCCGGCATCATCTTTTTCATCATCTTCAACCCCTTGGGCGGTGTAGCCAACTACTTACTGGGGCTGGTAGGGATCCCACGTTTGAATTGGCTGGGGGATCCCAACTTGGCCCCTTGGGTGGTGATCTTTGCCAGCGTTTGGAAGCAGATGGGCTACAACATTTTGTTTTACCTGGCCGGTCTACAAAATCTGCCCAAAGATCTGCTGGAGGCGGCTGCCATTGACGGAGCCGGCGCTCTTCGTCGCTTTTTTGCCATTACCCTACCCCTGCTTTCCCCCATCACCTTCTTTTTGGTGATTACCAACATGACCTATGCATTTTTCGATATCTTTGGCACCATTGATTTGCTGACTGCCGGCGGCCCTTCGGGATCCACCTCGGTGTTGATCTACGAGATCTACAAAATTGGAGTGTCTTCGGGAAATTTGGGCAGGGCTGCTGCGCAATCCATTGTGCTGTTTCTCATTGTGGTGGGGCTGACGATCCTGCAATTTCGCACCACCGAGCGGAATGTGACCTACGGCGGATAATCTCTGCTGCAAGGGGAGGTGCATCGAAGTTTGCAGCAGCCCCTGTGTGATGAGCGAGAAGAAAATCGGCAAGAATGGTGGCCGAGCAATCTAGGGATCCCCAATGGCTGCAAAATCCAACCCCTCGACCTGCCGGCGCAACTTCGGGAAGCTGGGCATCTTGCTGGCGGCCATTCTGCTGCTGTGGCTCCTCTGGGGAGCCCCGGCAGGCAGCCAAACCCGTCTCAATTTCAGCAATGCCGATCTGCAGGGTCAGGATTTGTCCGGCCAAGATTGTCGGGGCAGCAGCTTTGTCGGGGCCAACTTGCAGGGCGCCGATCTGCATGGGGCCAACCTTGCGGGGGCGGCATTTACCAAAGCCAATCTGGCAGAGGCCAATCTGTCGGGCGCCGACTTGAGCAATAGCCTCTTGGATCTGGCCAATTTGGCCGGAGCCGATCTCAGGGGGGCCAACCTTACAGGGGCGATTGCCGCGCGAGCGGCTTGGCAGGGGGCGCAGATTGCCGGCGCCGATTTCAGCGAGGCCTACGTGGATCGGGCGGCTCTGCGGCAGTTGTGCGAGCGAGCCGAGGGATCCCACCCCGTGACAGGCGTTGCCACTTGCGAGAGTTTGGGCTGCCCTCAGTGCAAAAAGTGACGCCTGCCGGTGCAGACCATGGCAATACCGGCAGCGTTAGCGGCAGCGATGGAATCGGCATCCCGAATGCTGCCTCCCGGCTGAATGATGGCGCGGATCCCGGCCCGGACGGCTGCCTCCACACTGTCGGCAAACGGGAAAAAGCCGTCGCTGGCCAAAACCGCTCCCGCCGCCCGCGCGCCGGCCTGCCTGAGGGCGATCTCCACGGCCCCCACCCGGTTCATTTGGCCGGCCCCAATGCCCATCGTCTGTCCCTGCCGGGCGACAACAATGGCGTTGGATTTCACGTGCTTGCAAACGATCCAGGCAAACTCCAGATCTGACCACTCTGCCGGGGTGGGCTGGCGCTCGGTCACCACCCGCCAGGACTGTTGGCGGTCGGATCCCTGGAGCCGGTCCGCCTCTTGCACCAGGAAGCCCCCGGCCAGGGTGCGAAGGGTCTGGGCCGGCCCCACACAAAAGTCCGGCAAGACCAAGACCCGCAGGTTTTTTTTGGCCGCCAGCTGCTCAGCCGCCTCTGGGGTGCAAGCGGGGGCAACTACACATTCCAAAAAAGGCTCCGCCAGGCGCTGGGCGGTCTCCCGATCCAAGGTTTGGGTAAGGGCGACGATGCCCCCAAAGGCCGAGACCGGGTCGGCAGCCAGCGCCGCCTCCAGGGCAGCAGCCAGCGATGGGCGCACAGCCACGCCACAGGGGTTGTTGTGCTTCACCACCACCGCCACCGCCTGTCCGGGGTCGTGCTCGCCGGCCAGACACAGGCTCAATTCCGCCGCCAGAGCGCGGGCCGCCTCCAGATCCAGCAGGTTGTTGTAGCTTAGCTCCTTCCCTTGCAATTGTTGGGCCCGATGCCAGCCGGGGGCAGCCGGATCCACCACGTACCAAGTGGCAGCTTGGTGGGGGTTCTCCCCATAGCGCAGGCGCTGCCAGGGGATCCCTCGCAGTTGAAAAACAGGTTCGGGAGCGGTCGGGGGAGCTTGAGACTGCCGGGCCAGGTAGTTGACGATGGCGCGGTCGTAGGCCAGCACCTGCTCAAAAGCCCGACGGGCACACTGAAAGCGAAACGCCAACTGCTCCGTTTCCCCATCCCCGCCGGATAACAGTTGTAAATACCGGGGATATTGGCTGGGATCCGTCAGCACCGTAACGTAGGGATAATTTTTGGCTGCCGCCCGCGCCAAAGTGGGCCCGCCGATATCGATTTGCTCAAAAGCTTCCGCCAGAGACACCTCTGCCTGCGCTACCGTCTGCTCAAAAGGGTAGAAATTGACCACCACCAGTTGGATGGGAGGGATCCCCAGCGCCTCCAGATCCGCTTGGTCTGCGGGATGATCCAGACGGGCCAAAATGCCGGCGTGAATGCGGGGGTGCAGCGTCTTCACCCGTCCCCCCAGGATCTCTGGCGCGCCGGTGTGGGCCGAAACAGGCGTGACCGGGATCCCGGCTTCTGAGAGCACCTTGGCCGTGCCCCCGCTGCTGAGCAGTTGAAAGCCGTGCTCCTGGACAAGGGCCTGGGCCAGCGGGATGAGCCCGGTCTTGTCGGAAACACTCAACAAAGCTACAGGATTCTGAAGCAGCATCGGACGGCGTGATCAGTCAAAAACAGCTCAGCGCCCCCACAGCATACCGCGTCAGCCGCCCCATCTTCCGAGTGACTTGGATTTTTACAGACCAACACCTCTCTTGCTAAGAATATTCTGAGCCGCCGCCAACCTCATCCTGCCGAGCTTTTTCCCGCTCTTGGTTGAGACGGGCTACTTGGGCTTCTAGGTCTTGGATACGGTGCAGCAACTGCTCGATAGCGCGCCCCACCGGGTCGGGCATGAGATGGTGGTCTAAGTCGATGCCATGGGCAGGGATGCGGCGTTGATGGGGTGGGATGACCGCCCGCCCTGGGATCCCGACCACCGTCATGCCGGGAGCCACATCCTGAATCACGACCGCGTTGGCCCCGATCCGGGCTTTTTCGCCAATGCGAACCGGCCCCAAAATCTTTGCCCCCGTGCCGACAATCACTCCGTTTTCCAGGGTGGGGTGCCGCTTGCCCTTGCTCCAAGAGGTACCTCCCAGAGTGACCCCGTGGTAAAGGGTAACATCGTCGCCAATCTCCGCCGTCTCGCCGATCACCACCCCACAGCCGTGGTCGATGAAAAAGCGCCGCCCAATCTGGGCTGCCGGGTGAATTTCGATCAAGGTGAAAGAACGAGCGAAGAAACTGATCACCCGCGCCAGAAAAAACCAGCGCCGTTTCCATAGCCAGTGGGCGATGCGGTGCAGAAACAAAGCATGCACGCCAGGATAGGTGAAAATCACCTCCCAGCGATTGCGCGCCGCCGGATCCCGCTCGAAGACGCAATCAACATCTTCCCAAAATTGCTGCCAAAACCCCAGCTTTGGCTCCGGCTTGCCGGAAGGGAGAGCATCGCTCGCCTCAGTTTGGGAGCTTTCCACCGCCGGCTGCGAGGACTCCGTCTCGCTGACGCGATTGGCCTTTGTCAGCATGAATGGTCTCCGTTGAGGAACCTCCACTGCTTCCCCTTCTAGCATTTTTTGCCAGCAGCCAGAAGCGATCTCCCGCGCAAGGGGGATCTCTGCCGGATTAAGCTCAAGCAAGCTTCCTTCTACCTCAAGCCTCTACCCAACTGCTGAGCCACCAGTTGCCCAATCGCCTGCGCGGCTCCCGGCCTTCCCCCCAGCCGCTGCAATTCCGTCTGCATCTGCTGGCGTCGTTGGGGATCCTCCAACAGAACTCGCAGTTGTTCGGCCACGGCCAGCGGGCGCAAATGGCCCCGCAACTCCGGCACCACCTCTTGCCCGGCCCAGATGTTCGGCCAAGCCAAGTGGTTTAGCCACCGCAGGGCAATCCTGTTGATAAGGCGAGCCAACCCCGTACCCAGGCCAGGCAGGCGGGCCAGCAGGCCGAGGATCCCATCCCAGGCGCGCATTGCCTCCAGCTTGTTGGTGGGGATCACCACTACCATCGGCACCCCCAAATAGGCCAGCTCGGCGGTGTTGGCACCAACAGTGGTCAGACAGAGATCGCAGTTGGCCAGCACAGAATAGGCAGGAAAGCTTGTCCACAATTGCACAATGCTGCCAAAGGGGGTGACAAATTGGGAGCCCAGATTGGTTTGCTCCAGGATGGCCGAGGTGCCATAGATTACAGCCATGTCGGGGTTGAGCTTAGGATGGGCATAGCCGGCCAGCGACTGAGGCGTTTGTCCTGGGGCCACCGGGATCACGAAGCGGACATTGGGCAGCATCTGTCGCAGCTCATCGGCTACGGCCAACACCAGCGGTACCCCCAGAGAAAGCTTGGCCGGTTTGGAGCCGGGGAGCAATCCCACCTGATAGTGGGTGCGGTTGCCATCGCTCAGGCGCTGCCAGCCACGCGGTAGCCATTCTCCATCGCTGCAGCGGTGCTCCACCCGTTCCAGCGCGGTCTTGGCAGGCTCCATCCCACTGACAGGGCTGGGAGATGCCTCTTGGAGCGGGCCGAAAACTTGAGTTAGGGAAGAAAAACCCGCCGTCGGTTTGGCGGCAGGCGGCTGTGGGGATCTGCTGCCAAGCCAGCCGGGAAGGGGCACCCCCGGCAAATAGACGGCGCTGGCCACGCCATCCGCCATCAAATCCCCGACCACGTGCATCTTCTGGGCCCAGCGGTGGCCCAGGAGGCGTCCCCCGTCGTAGCGGCGTTTGATCGCCTCTGTTCGCAGGGCAAAAGCGTCTACCCAAGGTCGCCAACGGGGCCGATGTTCAGCATAGACCACCAGTCGATAGCCCAAGCGGCGAGCGATCCAGACGGCAAAAAACTGATCCCCCCCCAAAAACAGCACCACCCCTCGCCTGGCCCAATCCCAGGCTTCTTCGGTTTGGCCGGTGAGCAAAAAAGCCAGAAAAAAATCGGGATCCTGTACCCGATCCACGTCGATAAACGCTTGGGCTATGCTCATCTCTTGCCCGGAAGCATGGGGGCAAGGGGCAAGCACCAGAGAGAGGCGCGCCTGAGGCAATTGCTGTCGCAATTCCATCACGACTGGACGCACCCAGGTGGTCAGCTCTCCAGGGCCGTTTGAGAGGATGAGAATGTCATAGGGCGGCTCGCTGCCACTCAGGAGGGCCATCGGGGGCTGAGATCCTTGGAGTTGTCGTCATTGTACAGTTTGCTTGTGGACACGGGCCGCCTCCGCCTGGTTGGCAGGCTGCCGGGATCTAGGGCCTGCAAATTCAGGTTCCCCAATAATCCCAATCCAACGAGCTTGAAAAAGGATCCCTTAGGCCAATAAGGATCCCCCGATCATCCCCGCCAGCAGGATAAACCCTTGCACCACATTTTGGCCGAAGATGGCCGGGTACAGGGTGGGAGGGGGATTGACCTGGTAAAGCTGCCAGGTTTGCCGGGCCCAGAGGAGGGCAGCAATGGCCAGGTTGAGGAAATAAACCCAGTGCAACCTCAGGCTGATCCCCACCCCCAACAGAGCGATGGCGGCACCCAAAAAAAACAGTCCCACCGCCGTCGGCGTCTGTCGCCCGAAAAAACGGGCGCTGGAGTGGATCCCGGCCCGTTCATCGTCTTCCCGATCCGAGAGGGCGTAGACCGTATCAAACCCCAACGTCCACAACACCGTGGCCAGCCACAGCCAGCCCAACCCTTCCTCCCATAGGGGCGTGTTCGGGTCTTGACCGCTCACCGCCGTCCAACTGATGAGCACGGCAAATCCCCAGGCCAGGGACAGCACCAGTTGGGGCACCGGAAACACCCGCTTGGCCGCCGGATAGAGCAGAATCACCGGCACTGCCGCCACACAAAGGGCAAAACTGACCGGGTTGAGAAACAGCGCCAGCCCTGCCGCGCAGGCCAAACTCAGCAGGGCCATCAGGATCCCGACGCCAACCGTCAGCTCCCGGCTGGCCAAGGGGCGGTTGCGGGTGCGCTCCACCAGTGGATCCAAATCCCGATCCCAAAGATCGTTAATGACACAGCCCGCTCCACTGGTGGCCAAGCTGCCCAAAATCAGGATCCCGATCAACGGCCAGGGGGGCGTTCCCCGCCCGGCCAAAAAGGCCCCCCACAGGGCCGGGATCATCAAAATCAATCGCCCTGCCGGCTTGTGCCAGCGCAGCAGCCGCAGAACGGCCCCGCCGGTGGCCCAGAGTGGGGCAGCCATAGCCAGTTTCCGGCCCAAAAGCGTGAGTTGCCGAGGGGTGTGGGCTTGACATCCTCTCCCGCTAGGCCCCGACGAGCCGTAGAGGGGAGATTCCCAGACTTCACGATCTGGGTTTCCGCTTCCTTCCCCTGCGAGTTTTTCGTAGTTGCCCTCTAGACTCATGTCTATCAGGTCTTACACTCACTCCACAGACTGTCACCGACTGTCCAGCAGCCAAAAGGTTGATGGCAGCATTGATATCCCGGTCATGGTGTGTCCTACATTGAGGTCACTCCCCTTACACAGCCCAGGGTTTCTTGCTCAGCAGTTGGGAAGAAGCGGTAGCGGAAGGCTCGTTCAGCCACACCTCACACTATAGCGCAGCCGATGTGAGGCTATCCTACTATTTGCTGGGTTCAGGGATATTGTTCGCGTTAGCGATGTGTAGCACTAACCCAAGACAAGAAGCCTCAAACTTACAGACTCGAGCCTAGGCCTACATAGGAACCGTAGAAGAAAAGCCCGACCACAGTGAGCACTCCCAAACCGGCAATTACGGCTACTATCCACAGAGGAATCCTTGCTTGACTGGTCATAGCAACTGGTCTCCAATAGAAAAAGACAAAACTGGCAGAAATTGCAGCCTCAAGTAAAAGAAATAAGGGCCAGCCAGAAGCCAACGTTGCTCCTTCTTGCCCTCTCTCAACCCCAAGAGCAGAATAATGTAACTCTGGCCTCAGTTGAGAAAGTAGCTAGAGAACAACAGCCCAACCACGAACACCAACAACAAACCCAGGTACAGGGAAGTGCGGTTTAGCTCCACCGGTTGGGTGTTGGGATTCTTTTCGGGTTGATCAGCCATTGGGTTCACCGTTGAATAAACTGCATCGCAGCAATAGCTCCCAAAAAGAAAACAGTTGGGATCGCCAAAGTGTGCACCGCCAGCCAACGGACGGTAAAAACAGGGTAGAAAACAGGTTCGTCAGATTTGTTGGCCATAGGTCTCATCCTACGCAAAAAAAACGATTTATTTACAAATTGAAACAACAAGTGGCTTGCCTGCCCGCAGCCCCTCCTAGCGAGCTAGCCTCTCCAACTGCTCCAGAGCATTGAAGCGGTCGCTGACAATCGGCAGCTCCTGCCGCTCTGCCGTGAAATACTCATTGGGACGCGGGGTACCGAAAATATCATAAGCCAGGCCCGTGCTCACAAAAAGCCAGCCTGCCAAAAACAAAGCGGGAATGGTCAGTGCGTGAATGACCCAGTAGCGGACACTGGTAATGATGTCGGCAAAAGGTCGCTCTCCGGTGCTGCCAGCCATGAAACTCCTCCCTGGGGTAAGGGCAAAAGTGCTTTCTGAACTTTCCGAGTCTATAACACAATGATAAGGATTTGGATGCACAACTACAAGTTATGAGGCAATTGCTCAGGCCCTTTGCCGCCAGGCCAGATCTCACCCGCATAGGTAAAATCTCTTAGTGGATCCCTGCGGCGAGCTTTTGCACTCGAGTTTTGAGAATCCCACTGCCAAAGGGCGCAATCCCAACTGGTATCGAAGGCTTGAGGACACGGCGGAAGTTTGAGATAAGCTGGCCCTGAGGGGATGTCAACGGAACAGGAGTAACAGCTATGCGGTGCTCGTGGCCCCTAGCTCTGAGTTTGTGTTGGACGCTGGGCTGGTCGAGCGTCAACCTGCCGGCTTGGTCTCAAGGGGTGGAGCAGCAAGCCTCGCTGGCCTGGGCCGATGCCTACGTGGCGGCGCTGGAGCGTCAGACGGATCTGGTGCTCACCCAGGAGCCGCTGTCGGCCACTCTCACCCGACTAGAATTGGCCCAGTGGCTGACGGAGTTTTTCGGCTACATCCCCAACCCCAACCAGGTGCAAGAAATTCGCGATCTCGAGCCCAATACCCCCGACTATTGGACGGCCCAGGCGGTGTTGCAGGCGGGGGCGATGCGCCTGTACGAAGGCAACGAGTTTCGTCCCCAAGGAGATCTCACCCACCTGGAAGCCCTGGCCATTTTGGTGCGGGCCCTGCAACTGCCTGCTCCCAACCAGGCCGATATTGAGCGCTGGATGGCTCTCTACAGCGATGCTGCTGAGGTGCCGGAGGTAGGGCGGGCTTTTGTGGCCATGGCGGGTGAAGCGGGGCTATTGGTGAATGTGCCGGATCCCGCCCGGCTGCGGCCCAATCGGGTGCTGAGCCGAGCTGAGGGGGCGGTGCTGTTACATCAGGCGTTGGTGTATCGCGGTCAGCTTCCACCCTTGTCGCCTCCGGTGGCGCAGTTGCGACCTTCTCCCGCTGCGGTGGCTGAGACCGTCCAACCCGAAATCTCACAAACGCGGGTTATCCCTGAGTCGGGAGTGGTGCCGGCAGGGAAAGCCTTGACCGTTGAGGCCCAGGGCACTCCCAACGGCAGGGCCACGGTGGATATTGGCGACCTGGTGCGGGGTTTGCCCATGGAAGAAGTGCAGCCCGGCTATTACCGCGCCGTTTACACCCTTGGCCCTCAAGACAGTGCCTTTGGCCCCGACATCCGCATCCAACTGAGTCTCAATGGAGTCAGTACCCGCGTTCAGCGGCGGCTCCCTCAACTGGCCCTGGGCAATGTCGCTCCCCCGTCGGTAGAACCGGTGTTACCTGCTTCTGTCCCTTTGCCGCAGCCGGCTACCCCCGCTCCTCTGACCGCAGCCGGCAACCGCTCTCCACGTATTGAGGCGATTCGACTGGATCCCCAGCGCGACCTAGTGGAAGGGGATATCCTCACCATTGCCATCTGGGGGGACTCGGGAGGGATCGCCCAGTTTGATTTGGGGAATCTGGCCCTGAACCAGCCGATGCGGGAGGTGCGACCCAACCACTACGAGGGCACCTACGTGGTGGCCCCCACCCACCAAGCCAGCAACCCTGTTTTGCGAATTGTGCTCAGCAAAGACGGCCTCAGCCAGGAGTACCGCGAGATCTTCCCTTTTGCAATCGATGGATCCAAGGGAACCCGCTCCACCATTCAGCCAGCTTCTCGGCCTGTCGCTGCTGGGCCGCCTCAGATTTTTAGCATTACCACCAACAGCACCAGCCTGCGCATGGGCGAGATCCTCAAAGTGACGATGCGAGGGGATCCAGGGGGGCGGGCAGCTTTTCGCATCGTCGGGGTGACGCCAGAGGTGGAGATGCGGGAGGTGGCGCCCGGCCTCTATGAAACCCAGCAACAACTGCCCTTCAACATGCAGCCGGTCAACAACGGCCTCATCGAGGTGATCCTGGAGCGGGGCGGGCAAAGAGCCACCCAAACCAGCCCCTCGCCGATCACCATCGCTCCCTGAGCAAAACTTGCCGCGCAGCATCGCGAGAGCCTTATCCCGCTGGTGCAAACGGTAGCTAAAGGAATACGATCCGATTGCCCAGCTATTGGCGTTCACCGGCAGCTTGGTAGTTATAGCCATCTCAAATGGCAATGAAACATTTCTCTGCGTCGTCATTACTACGCAATGCTGTCGCTGACGCGCCGCTCTAACTCCCCTCTCCCTCTGGGAGAGGGGCTGGGGGTGAGGGCCAGTGGCAAAGTGTCTTCGTCTTGTTTGAAACGACTATATGCCCCTTGGCTAGACGGCTGCCTCAAAGGGATCCGCGCTGCGCTGAAGCTGGGTGGATAATTTGGGAATCACCTGCAGCTTGAACTGTTGCTCGAAGGCCTTTTTCTTCTCGTTCAAGCTCCACAGCTCCAGGGCACAGTCGTCGTTGGGATGCCTGGGATCCAAAATCAGCTCCATCTGGCGGGGGCCTTCTCCCAGAAGCTGAAAGCGGCAGTGGAGCCCTTGGATGGCCTGCAGGCGGCGGCGATCCAGAGCACAGGCCATGCGCAACAAGGGGCCGAGTTCCAACACCACTTGGCGATCCCGCTCGTCGCTGAGGCGCTGGAAGTTCTCGTGCTTCTTCTTGGGGGGCGACTTGCGGTGGTAGCGGGCCAGGTTGGCGATCACCTCCACCTCTTCTTCGTTAAAGCCCAACAGCTCCCCGTGGCGGATCAGATAGTAGGAGTGCTTGTGGTGGGCGGCATGGCTGATGAAGTGGCCGCAGTTGTGCAGCATGGCGGCCGCCCAGAGAAGAGCCCGCTCCCGGGATCCCCAGGAGTGCAGGATGCCGCGGGTTTGATCGAAAAGGCTGAGGGCAAACTCCGCCACCCGCTCGGCATAGGGGATCTCCACCTGATATTTTTCCGCCAACTTGAGGACGCTGCGCCGCCGCACCGAGCTGTGGTAGCGCAGCCGATCTTCAATGAGCCCCTGGCCGATCATCCAATCTACGATCAGCCCTTCCCGCAGCGCCCGCTCGCAAAACTGGATCCGCTCCACCCCCAGCAGGCTCATCACCTCCTCCAAGATGACCGCCCCGGCCAGGATGATCTCCCCGCGTCTTTCTCCCAGACCGGGCAGCTTTTGCCGCTCGGCTACCGTGAGAGAGCGCAGCTCTTTGACATAGCCCCGCAGGGCTTCCAGGCTGAACTCATACCCCTGCAGGCGAGTGGGGGGAGCACCCAACCGGCGGCGGGCATCCAACTGGGCCAGGCACTCGATGGTGCCGGAGGTGCCCACCAAGGTCAGGGATCCCGGCTGTTGGGAAGCAGCAACGATGCGCCTCATCTGCTCGATGGGAGCTTCCAGCATGCCGCGGATGTGTTGTCGCAGGGCCTGCAGCTCGGCAGGGGTGGGTGGGTCGTGGCGCAAAAACGCTTGGGTCAGGCGCACCGCTCCCACCTTGATGCTGCGCAGGAACTCCGGCTCTTGGCCGTTGCCCAGAATCAGCTCGGTGGAGCCGCCACCGATATCCACCACCGCGTGCAGCCGGTTGTGGAACTCCATGGCCGAGAGCACGCCCAGGTAGATGCGGCGGGCTTCCTCCTGGCCTGAGATCAGCTCTACCCGCAGGCCCAGCTCCCGCTCGATCCGCTTCAAAAACTCCGGCCCATTGGGGGCTTCGCGCACGGCACTGGTGGCCACCGCAACAATATCTTGCACCTGAAAGCTTTCAGCAAGGCGGCAAAACCGCTCCAGAGCCACCCGCGCCCGTTCCATGGCGGCAGGCGTCAGGGCGCCTGTCTGGCTGCAAAACTCTCCCAGGCGGACGGTGGCTTTTTCGCGGGAGATGATGGTGAAGCTGGGGATGTGGGGGTTGATGCGCACCACCACCATGTGCAGGGAGTTGCTGCCCACATCGATGGCGGCGATAACCGGAGCAACTCCAGATTCAGAAGAGGAGACCGGTTTCGCTTCAGAGGCGGCGGCAGAGCGTTCGGCAAGGTTGGCGAGCGAAGAGACCATGAATCGAAGGGGTTGCCACACTTCTAGAATACTGTGTGCTTTCCCCCCTTTTTCCTGGCCGGGTTGTGGGCTGAGGTTCGAGGGGGCAATTCCCCCTGCCTGGGATCCCGTCTGCCCTGGGCTCAGCCTAAGATAGGGACACGGATAGTCGTTTTTTTGTCGTTAAGCGGGTTCCGATGTCTCAACCAGCCGCGTCGCCTCAGCAGGCCAACAGCCCTCTCAAGCTGCTGCGTACCCACGAATCTCCCAAGCTGGAGCGCATCCGCCACACCACTTCCCACGTTTTGGCGATGGCGGTGCAAAAGCTGTTTCCCAAGGCCCAGGTCACCATCGGCCCGACGACCGACTACGGCTTCTACTACGACTTTGACCATCCCCAGCCCTTCACCCCGGAAGATCTGGAGCGCATCAAAAAAGAGATGCAGGCGATCATCAAGAAAGGATTGCCGGTGATCCGCGAGGAGGTGAGCCGGGAAGAAGCCAGGCGCCGCATTGAAGCCCTCGGCGAGCCTTACAAGTTGGAGATCCTGGACAGCATCCCCGAAGGCGGGCCGATCACCATCTACCATCTGGGGGACGAGTGGTGGGATCTCTGTGCCGGCCCCCACGTGGAAAACACTAAGGAGATCAACCCCAAAGCTTTTGACCTGCTCAGCGTGGCCGGCGCCTATTGGCGGGGGGATGAGACCAAGCCGCAGCTCCAACGCATCTACGGCACCGCCTGGGAGACGCCGGAGGAGCTGAAGGAATACAAGCGGCGGCTGGAAGAGGCCAAACGGCGGGATCACCGCAAGCTGGGCAAGGAGCTGGGCCTTTTCATCTTTTCCGACGAGGTGGGGCCGGGCCTGCCCCTTTGGACCCCCAAAGGAACTACCCTGCGCTGGGTGCTGGAGGATTTTCTCAAGCAGGAGCAGCTCAAGCGGGGCTATCTGCCGGTGGTGACGCCCCACATCGCCCGCGTGGATCTGTTCAAGATCTCCGGCCACTGGCAAAAGTATCGAGAAGACATGTTCCCTATGATGGCGGAGAATGAGCAGGCGCGGGCGGCAGAGCAGGGCTTTGTCATGAAGCCGATGAACTGCCCTTTTCACATCCAAATCTATAAATCGGAGCTGCGCTCCTACCGCGATTTACCGCTGCGCTATGCCGAATTCGGCACCGTCTATCGCTACGAACAATCGGGAGAGCTGGGAGGGTTAACTCGCGTTCGCGGCTTCACAGTGGACGACGCCCATTTGTTTGTCCGCACCGATCAGTTGGAAGAAGAGTTTCTCAAGGTTGTCGATCTCATTCTGGTCGTTTTCGAGAAGCTCAGACTCAAGGATTTTCGCGCCCGCCTCAGCTTCCGCGATCCCAAATCCGATAAATATCTGGGATCCCCGGAAGAGTGGGATATGGCCGAAAATGCCATTCGGCGAGCGGTGGAGAAGCTATCAATGCCGCATTTTGAAGGGATTGGGGAGGCGGCTTTCTACGGGCCAAAGCTGGACTTTATTTTCCGCGACGCGCTGGATCGGGAGTGGCAGTTGGGCACGGTGCAGGTAGATTACCAAAACCCGCAGCGCTTTGATTTGTACTATGTAGCCGAAGACGGATCCCGGCAGCGGCCGGTGATGATCCACCGCGCTCCCTTTGGCTCGCTGGAGCGGCTTATTGGGATCCTCATCGAGGAATATGCCGGGGATTTTCCTTTCTGGCTGGCACCGGAACAGGTGCGCATTTTGCCCGTTTCCGACCACTACCTGGGCTATGCCACCCAGGTGCGGGATCACCTGCGGGAACAGGGGATCCGCGTCCACATCGATGCCGACAGCGACCGCCTGCCCAAAAAGATCCGCAACGCCGAGAAGGCCAGGATCCCCTTCATGCTCATTGTGGGAGAACAAGAACAGGCAACCGGCACAGTGAGCGTGCGCCAGCGCCACGGGCAAGACCTGGGATCCCTGACGGTGGCGGAGTTCCTGGCCCAGGCGCGAGCGCTGGACTAGCGGCGGTTAGGCTACCTGTTCCAGCAGCAGCTTCTCGTTTGAATCTGGTTGAAATGTCCATAGTCGTTTCAAACAAGGTTAAGACTCTTCGCTGCCGTCCCAAGCGCCCCGCGCCGCTGACGCGTTCGCCTTTGCCGGCAGGGGGTGTTGGTACCCCCGACCCCTCTCCCGCAAGGGGAGAGGGGAGCTAGAGATCAACCAGCAAGCTGTTTCATAACCGTTTGCAATGACTATAGTTACTTTGAACCGAGGTGAAACAGCCTGTCGATCTAAGCCGTTCTCCTGCCCATACGATTGTAGACAACAGCACTATCAACTGTAGCCCTTACTACAGTATTGCTTCCTTCATCGGAGATACACTTTTAGGCATCTGCAGCCTGACTCCAGAGCGACGGCTCAAGGATAGATCCGATGCCCAAAACGCTGTTTAAAGTTGACCTGACCAAGCCGATGGATCAACAGGATCTGCCAGGTCACAACCGCTGGCATCCTGACATCCCTGCGGTGGTTTCTGTGAACCCCGGCGAAGTCTTCCGAATTGAGTGTAAAGACTGGACGGATGGACAAATTAAGAACAACGATGATCCTTCCGACATTGAGCAGGTTGACCTAAGTGTTGTTCATGTTTTAAGTGGGCCTATTTGGGTTAACGGCGCCCAGCCTGGAGATATCCTGATCGTCGATCTGCTGGACATTGGGCCACTGCCGGGAGACGAGTGGGGGTTTACGGGTATTTTTGCCAAAGAAAATGGCGGAGGATTCCTCACCGATCATTTTCCCAATGCGGCCAAGGCCATCTGGGATTTTCAGGGTATTTACACCACTTCCAGACACATTCCTCATGTGCGCTTTGCCGGCATTATCCACCCTGGCCTCATCGGCTGCGCTCCATCCCACAAGTTGCTGGCAACTTGGAACAAGCGGGAGGCTGAGCTGGTTGCTTCGGCTCCTGATTTGCGCACTTACGGCGCGGGCCTATCTGGTAATCAGCCTGTGCTGGCCGCCTTGCCCAATCCCAAGAACGCGATTTTGGGAACCCTGCCCAAGTCAGAGTATGAGCGGGTTGCTGCCGAAGCGGCCCGGACGGTGCCCCCACGGGAGCACGGCGGTAACTGCGATATCAAAAACTTGTCTAAGGGAACACGGATCTACTTTCCGGTTTACGTGGAGGGTGCCAAGCTGTCGATGGGAGATATTCACTTCTCACAAGGGGACGGAGAGATCTCTTTTTGTGGCGCCATTGAAATGTCAGGCTATATCGATCTCCATGTTGATCTAATTAAGGGTGGCGTCGAGAAGTACGGATTGGTTAATCCCATCTTTAAGCCTGGCCCTGTAGAGCCGCGTTACTCAGAATATCTTGTCTTTGAGGGCATTTCTGTGGACGAGTTTACAGGTAAGCAACATTATATGGATGTTCACATTGCTTACCGACGTGCCTGCTTAAATGCCATCGAATATCTGAAAAAGTTTGGCTTTACGGGAGAACAAGCTTATCTCCTGCTCAGTTCTGCACCCGTGGAGGGCAGGGTGAGCGGGATCGTCGATATTCCTAATGCTTGCTGTACGGTGGCCGTTCCTACACAAATCTTCGAGATAGATATCCTACCCAGGTAAATCCTTAGCTGTTCTTAGATGTTTCGAGCCATCTTGATATCTTTCTCAAGTGTTGGAGTAAGAAGATGCCCCTGTATGAGTTTAAGTGTCAAAGCTGTGGTGAGTTTGAGTTATGGCGACCTCTGTCTCAATACCGGGATCCAGCGTACTGCCCCACTTGTAAGCAAGTGGGTAAGCGTCTTATTTCGGTTCCCATGATTCAACTTTCTAGTTCCTTGCCAGCTCCAAAGGGTGAAAGAGAACCTAAGTTGATCAGGCGGGAACAGCACTCAAACTCTGACTCAAACTCCCGAAGGTATCGACTCCAATCTTGTGGGCGACCCTGGATGTTGCATCATTAGTCGTTTGTGGGCTGGTCAGACCAGATGAAGGAGCCCTGCAGACAATAGCAGCTATCAGGAGCCACAGCCCTGCTTTATTCGGCTGGGAAGCAACATGATGAATCAGCGCTTTATTTCATTTATTGGTGATTCGTAAGGGCCGCCTTGTGGGCGAACTCGCGCCCAAAGAGGCCACTGAAGAGCGTCTGGAACTGCTGATGGGAGATACCCAGGATTTTTCAGCAGCTCAGGAAAAGTTGGGGGTAGTTTGAGAAGACCCTGTTGCCCGCTCTTGGGCCAAGGCTGCCCGCCGCTGCTCCAAGTCTTGCGGGGAGATGCGCCCGTAGGTGACGCTCAGCTCCGCCAGCCGCTGGGCCAACTCCGGCCGCAGCATCTCCTCGCGGTAGCGCCAGGCCCAGTTGTTCTCGGCCCTGCCGGGGAAGTTCATGCGCGCCTCTGCCCCCAGGCCCATCACATCCTGCAGGGGAATGATGGCCAGGTCGGCCACGGAAGCCAGGGCCAGGCGAATCAGATCCCAGTGGATGCCGTCAGATCCCTGGCAGCCCAGGTAGCGCAACAGATTTTGTTTTTCCCACTCCGGGCGTTCTGGGTCATGAAACCAGCCCACCACGGTGTTGTTGTCGTGGGTGCCGGTATAGACGACGAAGTTGCGCTCATAGCTATGGGGCAAATAGGGGTTATCGGGCCCCGAGCCAAAGGCAAAGAGCAGCACTTTCATGCCGGGCAAGCCAAATTGATCCCGCAGTTGCAACACTTCCGGTGTGATGTCCCCCAGGTCTTCGGCAATCACCGGAATTTCCCCCAGCCGGTCGGCCAACGCCTGAAAGAAGTCGGCCCCCGGCCCTTTCTGCCACTCGCCTTCTACTGCTGTTTCCGCCTCGCCAGGGATGGCCCAGTAGCTCTCGAAGCCGCGGAAGTGGTCGATGCGGACGCAATCCACCTGCTTGAGAATGGCCTGGATGCGCCGGATCCACCAGTCGTAGCCGCGAGCCTTGAGCACCTCCCAGTTGTAGAGAGGGTTACCCCAGCGCTGCCCAGTGGGGCTGAAATAGTCGGGGGGCACGCCGGCTACCTGCAGGGGCCGTCCCTGCTCATCCAGGTGAAACAGCTCGCGGTTGGCCCACACATCGGCACTGTTGGGGGCGACATAGATGGGCAAGTCGCCGATCAGCCGCACCTGATGCCGATGGGCATACTCCCGCAGGGATCCCCACTGTTGGGCAAATAGGTATTGCCAAAACATCTGTTGGGTAATGGCATCGGCATGGCGGTCGCGGGCCTCTTGCAAGGCCAGGGGATCCCGTTGTGCCAGGGCCGGATCCCATTGGGTCCACTCCTGGTCACCATACACCTCTTTGAGGGCCATGAACAGAGCGTAGTCCGGCAGCCAGTCGGCCTCGGCAGCACAGTAGGCTTGAAAGGCTTCCCAGTCGGCGGCGGTGGCCTTGTCTTTGAAAGTGGCCCAGGCGCGGCGCAGCAGGCCCAGCTTGAAGGGGATCACGGCTTCGTAGTCCACCCGCTCGCCATTCCCCGCCTGGATGGCCGGCCATTGGAGCAGATCCTGCCAGCCGCTGGGTTCCAGCCAACCGGCTTTGACCAGCAGCTCTGGGCTAATCAGCAGCGGGTTGCCGGCAATGGCGGAAAAGCTCATGTAGGGGGAGTTGCCCCAGCCGGTGGGCCCCAGAGGCAGCACCTGCCAGAGGCGCTGGCCGCTCTCCACCAGAAAATCCACAAACCGGTAAGCAGCCGGCCCCAGATCGCCAATGCCAAAGGATCCCGGTAGCGAGGTGGGGTGCAAGAGGATCCCGCTGAGTCTGCCCATGCGCATGGCTAAGCCTTTTTGCCCTGAGTGGTTTCACCGCCTATCGTGTCACTTTTGCAGCCCGATGGACAGCTCCAGAGGAGACAAAGTCCCAACCAAGTTGCAAAGGTGCCGGGATCCCGTCAGGCCATCTCAGGTGCAGGGCAGGCTTGGGCATACCAGTTGTAGAGGCCATCGCCGGTGGTGAGCCAAGTGTGGGGACGGGATTGGATGTGCTGCAGCGCTTTTTTCAGGGATCCCATGCGCAGAGGCTGCCCGACGATGAAGGGGTGCAGGCCAATGGCCATGATGCGGGGGGAGCGTTCCCCATCCTGCCAGAGGCGGTCGAACTGGTCGATGAGCGCTTGGGCAAAGGTTTCTGCCGGCAGGCGGGCGCTGAGACAGAGGCTGATGTCATTGGCCTCTAGCGTATAGGGGATCCCCAAGAGGGGGCCGGCGGCAGTCGGGAACCAATAGGGTTGATCGTCGTTCACCCAGTCGGTGGTGTAGCGGATCCCGGCGGCCTTGAGCAAGTCAAAGGTGTTCTCGCTAACGGAAAACCCCGGCGTCAGCCAGCCCCAAGGCCGGGAGCCCGAAACCTGCTCCAACAGGGACAAGCTGCGCTCGATCAGCTCTTGTTCGGCTGCGCGGGCCAGGCCGCTGTGGCCGGTGGAGTTGTTCCAGCCATGGGCCAGCACCGACCAGCCGTAGTGGCGGATCCCTTCGATGATGGGGGGGTAAAGCTCTACCATTTCCGCGTTCAGGGCGGCAGTTACCGGGATCCCCAGCTCGGCAAACAGCTCAAACAAGCGCCAAATGCCCACCCGATTGCCGTAGTCCCGCCAGCCGTAGTTGGCGATCTCAGGAGAGCTGGTGAGATGGGGTTGAATGGCCGTGCCCAGCCTGCCGAAGGTGAAGTGCTCGATGTTCATGACCACGTAGACGGCCACCCGCGCCTGATCCGGCAGGCTCGGCAGCTCGCGGCTGGGCAGAGCTGAGTAGGCAGGCGGCAGCATCCCCCTCTCTCCAGACACTCCATACCACCTTAGCGGGCCAGCCGGCCTTTCGATTCCCCGGCAAAGGACAAAGCCCGCACCTCTTCCAGGGTAAACAGGCGACGAAACGGGATCCCTATCTCGCGGCAGCGGTCTTCTGCCCCTTCCAGCCGATCCACCAGCGCCAGGATCCCTTCCGCCTGATAACCTGCTGCCCGCACCCGCTCGACAGCCTTCAAGGCCGAGCCGCCGGTGGTCACCACATCTTCCAAGATCCACACCCGGCTGCCCGCCGGCAACTCCGGCCCCTCAATCCAGGCCTGGGTGCCGTGACCTTTGGGCTCTTTGCGCACGATCAGGGCAGGTAGGTTGGCAGGCTCAGCGTGCAGAGAAGCCAGGCTCACCGCCGTCACCAGCGGATCCGCCCCCAGCGTCATCCCGGCCACAGCTTCGGTTTCGGGAGGCAACAGCCGATGGAGCAGGGATCCCACCAGGTAGGCACCCTGGGGATGAAGGGTGACCGGCTTGCAGTTGATGTAGTAGGGGCTCTGTTGCCCAGACGTGAGAGTAAAAGATCCCTCCCGGTAAGCCAGTTGAGCAAGGAGATACAAGAGTTTCTCCCGCGCTTCCTCTGAAGAAAGGGTCAGGGGAGAGCAATCGAGAAGCAGCACAGCAGGGATCCCCTCAGACAACCACCTGAGCCATCAGTTGCTCGACCAGCAGAAGCAGTGTGTTGGCAACAGAAGCCGGCTCTTGGGCATTCAACGTGGCGTAGGGAATTGAGCCATCTTGAGGGTT
Source organism: Synechococcus sp. OH20 (assembly GCF_047502685.1). Classification (NCBI taxonomy): domain Bacteria; kingdom Bacillati; phylum Cyanobacteriota; class Cyanophyceae; order Synechococcales; family Synechococcaceae; genus Synechococcus; species Synechococcus sp. OH20. Next base: position 117,587 of record NZ_JANSIQ010000037.1, read on the forward strand.
CAAAAGCAACAAAATATCTTCTGGATCCCAGGCATTGGGGTGATCGACATGGGTGATCCCGATAACCGAGGGGACATTTGACCTCGCCTTCATAAAAGCTTGGATGGCCTGGGCATTGCGAAATTGACTGGGCAAGTGGGCGGGCACCAAAAGGATGTACCCATGGGCGCGCTTGATCAAAATATCCCACATAAAGCTAAAACGGGCCTGGCCGGGGGTGCCGTAGAGATGCAGCCACATCTCTTCTCCCTCTTCGCCAATTCTCAGGCGGCCAAAGTCCATGCTGACCGTTGTGCTCTTCTTAAGTTCTGCCACCTCATCGGTGGCCTTGCGATCCGTGTCGACCACTTCGATCTCGCTAATGGTGCGGATAAAAGTGGACTTTCCAGCCCCCACCGGCCCGGTTACAACAATGCGGAGAATATTGTCCATAGTTAGCCTCAGTCGTAAGCCGCCAGCGCAGACCCGCCTGTACAAGCTTAATGAATATTTAAGAGGAAGCTAAGCTGGTAGCGATCAGGCGTTTAAACAAAGCCTCGCTCATGCCCGTTTCTTGCTGAACAGCGTTATAGGCCACCTCAAGATAGGCTTGCTCAATAAAGGAAAGGTCGATCATACAAACTTTGCTTAGACTCATCCGCAGCTGCTCGGGCTTGCCCTCTTTGACCAGCCGGCGGCTCACCTCCTGCACAACCGTAGCCATAGCCGGCACCACGTGTTGAGGGCCGATGCCAACCCGCACATGAACTAGGCCGATTTTCCAGCGGCGCTCGGCATACTGGGGGCCCCAGTTATCCATGCCTGTGAACATTTCCTTAAACCAGTCGGCAAAAGTCTGGCCCAGCCGCTGCCGGTTATGCTTGGCAATGACAGCCGCCATCTCGGCATCGCGATCCAAATAGCCGTAAAAGGCATCCGACATTTCTGCGGCGATGCTGCTGCCCCAGTCGGCACTTTGCTGCAAAATCCTCTTATCTTCATCTGTAAATTGGGTGCGCGACATCAGGACTTGCAGCAGCTCCAGAGGTTTGATAGCCATAGTTCCCTCAAAATCAAGTCAAAATCAAACTTAGCTTCCCCACTTAGCCTCTCTACTTCATGGCTTCCGCAATGCTTGCTGCCACACGCTTCATCTCCAAAAACAGCAAGCCCTGCTTTACCTCAGCGCTGGCAATCGTCAGCAAGACAGCATCGGGGCCGCAACTGGTTAAAACTCCGTATCCTTTTTCTCCCTGCACAAAGATTCTCTCTATGGTCCCACGACCCAACTCTTTCCCAATCCGCTCCCCCAAAGAAAGCATAGCAGCAGACATGGCCGAGGTTCTTTCCTCGTCCATGCCTATGGGCAATGTGGATGCCAAGGGTAGCCCATCAGGAGTGACCACAGCCGCTCCTTGAATTTCTGGCGTGCTGGAAACGTAGTTCTGGAGAATTGCCTGCAAAGAGGATAAATTAGCCATCCTTTCTCTCCCCGCTTTCAAGTCTTTTTATCATCTTCCCGCCCACTTTACGGTTACTGATGGTCCTGCCCGCTGCAGAAGATACTGCCACAAAACCCTCTCACTTATCACGGACTCCCTTCAGTAAAGTAGCCAGTCGCGCAACCAGTGAGGGCTTGACCCGGTCGCCTCCTTCCTGGAAAGACTTAGTGCCCAGCTTTTCTTTCGCAGCTTCCAATTCCAAACTGTCTGCCACCGCTGCCGACTTATCTGAGAAAACCAGAGGCGAAGAGGGAACAATGGCCGTTGGTCTGTCACAGGGGCTGATGAGCCCCAGCTTGGCCAGGCGGGCGCAGGCATAGCGAACTTCCAGAAGATCTGCACCCAACAGCCGGGCCAAGTCAGTCAGCCGGCGCGAAGGCGAAACCTGCTCCAGGATCCCCCACTCCAAGGCAGAGAGCTTGTACAGGGGCAGCTCAGTGCTGGTGCGCCAGAAATAGCTGTCCGGCTGCGGCAGGTTCTCCTCAGGAAACTGATCGAGCTTAAGCTGCTGTAGCCCTTCCAGAACCACAGCACTGGCCCCCTTGCTCAGGCCAGTCATCTCCCGATAGGGCATAGGTGAGTTAGGTAGGAAGCTGAAGTGGCCCGCTTCCAGAGCAAACAAGCTGTAGAGACCCACCTGCAGTTGGTGGCGGAAGAGCTTGGCCAAAGCTGCCGGTGAGATCAACCCTTGCCGCTGCAAACACCGCCCCAGCGGCTCTTCCAGTCCACAGAAAGAAGCCAGCTTTTCCACCACCCGCTCGCTGACCAGGCCGGAACGGGCCAACAAACTCTCCAAGCGATGCTCCTCTTCGGGGGGCAGAGCCGCGATCACCCGACCTTGATAAAACCAGATTTTGTAGATGCCGTTTGGGGCCCAGATGGAAAGTTGCCCTGTCTTGCTGCCCCTTTCGATCAGTTGCAACAGATCGGGCAAAGAAAATTCCTGGAGGTCTCCAACGATGGCCATAGCAATTCTTTAGCCTCCCTTAAGTTGAGTATTGGCGCTTTCAGGGATCCTCAAAGCACCACCATTCTCATTCGCTGATTCCCAGACAACAACCGTGTAGCAACGGCAAAGCCATCTTCGCTCAAGTACTCAACCTAGCAGCAATTTTACTGACGAACGATTTCATTGGAGAGATAGGGTCTAGGCATTGAGCTGCGTAGGATTTTGGCATCAATTCCTATCACTATTGTGTCGCTCTGATCTAGATCCGTTACAACCATTCAGCTCATCTTTACCTAAATTAACTTCGTAAAGCCGGCATGGGGAAATGCCATAAGATTTTACCCTACCGGCTTATTTTTCGCGAATGGTTTTGAGGAGGGTAGAGAGGCGGCTGACCAAAGAAGGCTTAACCAGCTCCTTCTCTTCCCGAAGGGTGGAAAGAAGCTTAGAAGCCGCCGCGAGCGCAGGTTGAGGCGTAGCCGCCGAGCTGTCGCAGGGGCTGATGAGCCCCAACTTGGCCAGGCGGGCACAGGCATAGCGCACTTCCAAGAGATCTGCCTTCAGGGATTGAGCCAACTCAACCAGGTTGCGAGTGGGGGAAATCTGCTCTAGGATTGCCCACTCCAGCGGCGAGAGTTTGTACAAGGGCAGCTCGGTGCTGGTGCGCCAGAAGTAGCTGTCCGGCTGGGGCAGGTTTTCTTCCGGGCGCTGCTCCAACCGAAGTTGCTGCAGCGCTTCCAGAACCACGGCGCTGGCCCCTTTGCTTAGGCCGGTCATCTCGCGGTAGGGCAGGGGCACGTTGGGCAAAAAGCTAAACTGGCCAGCTTCTAGGGCAAAGAGGCTGTAGAGCCCCACTTGCAGTTGATGGCGGAAGAGCTTGGCCAAAGCTGCCGGCGAGATCAACCCTTGCCGCTGCAGGCAAAGGCCTAGAGGCTCCTGCAAGCTGCAGAGGAAGGCCAACTCCGCCACCACCTGATCGCTGACCAGGTTTAAGCGCACCAGCAAGCGCTCCAACCGGTGCTCTTCTTGGGGAGACAAGGCCGCCACCACTCGCCCCTGATACAGCCAAACTCGATAAATGCCAGTAGGTGCCCAAACCGACAGTTGGCCCGTTTTCTTTCCTTTTTCCATCAAATGCAACAGGTCGGCTAGGGAAAATTCCTGAAGATCTCCGAGCATTGCCATGTTTCCGCGCTCCCTCCACCTATTGGATCCGGCCTTTTCAGTATTTTCCCGGTTTTTCCCTTGCTAAGCAAGTTACAAAAAAGGGCAACTCCGGGCAAGCTTAAGCTCGATTCTACACTTAGATGCTCAAAAGTTACAGCTAATTCATCTTTTCAATCAAACTTAACCAGAGTCCCCACTCTCTCGGCCTCAATGGAGCGGAAGTTGTGGCAAAAGTCCAGCAAAACTTCGGAAACAGCAACAGATAGCAGGTGGGATATTTGTAGTTTTTAATACTTTTTAACTCTGACCATCAGAGGATCCACTGAATACAAAAGTTCGCTTGAGAAGGAGCGAATTGAGGACTACACTGAGGGAGCTAAAGGCCATGAGGCCGCCTGCTAGAGCGGGGCTGAGGCCGAGGCCGAATCCGGGCAGGAGCGCGCCGGCGGCCACCGGGATCCCGACCAGGTTGTAGGCGAAGGCCCAGAGGAGGTTTTGCTGGATTTTGCGGAAGGTGGCGCGGCTAAGGCGGATGGCTTCCACGACGTCCCAGAGGCGGTTGCGCATGAGGATGATATCGGCAGTCTCTAGGGCGGCAGCGGTGGCAGAGTGCAGGGCCATGCCCACATCGGCTTGGGCCAAGGCGGGAGCGTCGTTGATGCCATCGCCCACCATGGCAACTCTCTGGCCCTGGGCCTGCAGATCTCGGATAACCTGGGCTTTATCTGCCGGCTGCACCTCGGCAATGACGCGGATCCCTGGCACCTGTAGAGCTTGGGCCACCTGCTGGGCCACCTCGGCCCGATCCCCAGTCAGTAAGACCACCTGCAGGCCCATTTTCTGGAGCTGTTGCAGGGTTGCCGGGGCATCAGGCCGCAAGGGATCCTGCACCGCCAACAGCCCCACCAGGGATCTGTTCAGGGCCACGCCCACCACCGTTTTGCCGGCTTGCAGCAGCGCCTTGGCTTGGGTCTGCGCCTCAGGAGAAAGCGGGATCCCCAGGGCGGCAAGCCCCTCTAGGGAGGCCAAGAGGACCTCTTGCCCTTCCACCCGCGCCGAGGCCCCCACTCCCGGCTGGGTGTGAAACTCGTCGGCAGAAAGCAGAGGCAGTCCCCGCTCGCGGGCGGCCCCCAAAATGGCTTGCGCCAGAGGATGGCGGGTGCCGCTTTCTACTGTGGCCGCCAGTTGCAGCAGCCGAGCCGGATCCAGGGCAGGGTCGAGGGCAAGGCAATCGGTTAGGTGCGGATCCCCCTGGGTGAGGGTGCCGGTTTTGTCGAAGACAACTGTTTGCAGGCGGTGGGTTTTCTCCAGGACATCGCCGCCGCGGATGAGCAGTCCCCGCTCCGCGCCCAGTCCGGTGCCCACCAAAATGGCTACTGGTGTAGCCAATCCCAGCGCGCAGGGGCAGGCCACCACCAGCACTGAGATGGCCAGCTTAAGGCTGAGGAGCAGAGGGGTGGGATGGGGGGGGTGATCCCCTAGGTGCAGAGAGGAGTGGAGACCAACCCCCATCAGGATCTCGCTTCCCCAGAGCGGGATCCCGATCCAGTACCAGAAGGCAAAGGTGAGAAGAGCCAGTGCCACCACGCCGTAGGTGAAGTAACCGGCCACCCGGTCGGCCAGGCTCTGGATGGGGGCCTTGCGGGCTTGGGCTTCTTCCACCAGGCGGATGATCTGGGCCAGGGTGGTGTCTTTGCCGGTGCGCGTAGCCCGACACAGCAGCAATCCCGATTGGTTGACCGTCCCGGCCACGACCGGATCCCCTGGCTGTTTGAGCACGGGTAGGGATTCCCCGGTGAGCATGCCCTCGTCCACCGTGGCCTGGCCGGCAATCACTTCTCCATCCACGGGGATTTGTTCGCCAGCCCGCACCTGCAGCCAGTCCCCCACCTGCACTTGTTCGACGGGGCACCACTCTCCCTCTGAGGTCAGGGATCCCGCAGTCTCTTGGGGTGGCACTCGGCGAGCCAAGTTGGGGCGCAGGCTCACCAAAGCTTGCAAGCTGCCGGCGGCCCGCAGACGGCTCTGCTGCTCCAGGGCCCGCCCCAGCAGGATGAAGCTGAGCAGCATCACCGGCTCGTCGAAAAAGCACTCCCAGCCCACCTGCGGGGCCAACAACCCCACCAAACTGGCCAGGTAGGCGGATCCGGATCCCAGGGCGACTAGGGTGTTCATGTTGGGGGCCAGCCGCCGCGCCGCCCGCCAGCCGTCCAGGACAAGGTTGCGGGCTGGGCCGACGAAGGTCAACGTCGCCAACCCCCAGTGCAGCCAGACGTCGTTGAGGACGGGCAAGCCCAGGCGGGCGAACAGATCCAGGTGGCCGGCAGCAGAGATGAGCAGTAAAAAAGCGGCGGTGAAGGCCTGGCGAATCTGGGCTTGGGTTTGCCGCCGCTGCCGGGCGATGGGATCAGCGGGTGCATCCAAGGCATGATCCCATCCATCTGGGGAAGGAGCTCGACCTTGGGGAGAATCGGCAGCGCAGGAGCTGGGAAACCCCGCCTCTGTCAAGATGCGGGCCAGATGCTCGGGGTCAGGCCGGCTGCCAGGGGCAAATTCCACAAGGGCCGATTCGGTAACTAGGTTAACGCTGGCTTTGACCACCCCCGGCTGGTTGAGCAAGACTTGCTCGACGGCCCGAACACAGCCGGCGCAGCTCATGCCGCCCACGTGGAGCAGCAGGGATCCCTCCTGAGGGAGCTCAGCCGGATCCCTTGGTCTGTCTGTCGCGTGGGTCATTGCATCTGTGGTGGCCATCTTCATCCTCACGTGGTTGACACCCTCCCAGCTTGCCGCAACTGCGAGGAACTCCATAGCAGCTCTTGCGGGCAGCCCTTCTTCAAAAGAGCCTGTTCAAGGATGCTAGCAACCTCCGGGAGAGGGTGCGCAGACAGCCCCCGCCCTTGACCGTCCTTGGCAGCAGAGGGCAGGCTTTTCCCTCTGCTTTTGAGAAGAGAGACTCAGTAGAGTAATTCCAGCTAGATCAAAAACTTTGCCAGGAATTGCCCATGAAGTTCATTTTCCCTCTCTGCTTGGCCGGATCCCTATTGTCTGCCCAGGCACAGGGGATCACCCCTCTTTTCCCAGAAACTTCCCGAACTCCTATCCCGGTGGAGCCGCTGCCCCCCAGCCAGGATATTCCCACCCTGCCGATCGTGCCGGATCCGCGACCTGTGCCGCCCACACCCGCCCCGCAGCGCCCGCTGCCCAGGGGGAGTTTTGAAGAGGTGAGCCGCTACTTCCGCGATCTCAACCGGGCCAAAAACCTGGCCCGCCAAGCGGCTGAAATTGCCAACGGAGGCTTGCAGCGCTACCGCGCCGAAGCTTCTATGCACGGGGCGGCCATCGACGCGCCGTTTGAAGAGTTTGCAGATGCCTGGATCTTCACCTTCCGCGGCGGCGAGCCTGGCTTTACTCAGCCCAGCATCGAAACCCAGGTGCGGGTGGATCGGCGCACCTTTCAGACCACCATCCTCTACAACGGCCCCATCCGTTCTCTGCGCTAATGGGATCCCCGCCATCCCTGGCATAATTCAGATGAGGGCAAGGGATCCGGGGTATGACCAAGTTTGTCTTCGTCACCGGCGGAGTCGTCTCCAGCATTGGCAAGGGGATTGTGGCGGCCAGCCTGGGGCGTCTGCTCAAGTCCCGCAACTACACCGTGTCGATTTTGAAGCTGGATCCCTACATCAATGTGGATCCCGGCACCATGAGCCCCTACCAACACGGGGAAGTGTTCGTCACCGACGACGGCGCCGAGACGGATCTGGACTTGGGCCACTACGAGCGCTTCACCGACACCAACATGTCCAAGCTCAACAACGTCACCACCGGCGCCATTTACCAGGCGGTGATCTACAAGGAGCGGCGGGGCGACTACCAGGGCAGCACAGTGCAGGTGATCCCGCATGTTACGCAGGAGATCAAAGAGCGCATCCGGCGGGTGGCGCGCGAGACCAACCCCGACGTGGTGCTGGTGGAGGTGGGGGGCACGGTGGGGGACATCGAGTCGCTGCCCTTTTTGGAGGCCATCCGCCAATTTCGCAAAGATGTGGGCCGTGCCAATGTGGCCTACGTGCACGTGACCCTGGTGCCTCTCATCAGGGCGGCGGGGGAGATGAAAACCAAGCCCACCCAGCACTCGGTCAAGGAGCTGCGCTCGATCGGGATTCAGCCGGACGTGTTGGTGTGCCGCTGTGAGCAGCCCCTGCCCCGCGGCCTCAAGGAGAAGATCTCCGAGTTTTGCGACGTGCCGGTGGAATGTGTCATCCAGGCCCAGGATGCCCCCAGCATCTACGATGTGCCTTTGGTGCTGGAGCAGGAAGGGTTGGCGCAGCGAGTTTTGCAGATCCTCAACCTGGATCCGCAGCAGCCCGACCTGCGCGAGTGGGAGCTCTTGGTGCAGCGGCTGCACCACCCTCAAGAGCGGGTAGAAATTGCCATTGTCGGCAAATACGTGCGCCTCACCGATGCCTACCTCTCAGTGGCGGAAGCCCTGCGCCATGCAGGCCTGGCCCTCAATGCCGGCGTTACCTTGCGCTGGATCTCTTCTGAAGAAGTTGAGGAGCGGGGGCCAGAAGCCCTGCTGGCCGGTGTGGACGGCGTGGTGGTGCCGGGGGGGTTTGGCAGCCGGGGCATCGAGGGCAAGGTGGCCACCATCCGCCATGTGCGCGAGCGGGGCATCCCCTTCCTAGGGCTGTGCCTGGGCATGCAGTGTGCGGTGATCGACTGGGGATGCCACATTGCCGGTCTAGAGCGGGCCAACAGCTACGAGTTCGATCCCGACACCCCCCACCCCGTCATCAGCCTGCTGCCGGAGCAGAAAGATGTAGAGGATCTGGGCGGAACCCTGCGCCTGGGCCTCTATCCCTGCCGCATTTTGCCCGACACCCTGGCGGCCAAGCTCTACGGCGAGGCCATCATCTACGAGCGCCACCGCCATCGCTACGAGTTCAACAACGCCTACCGCAGCCTATTGCTGGATTCCGGCTACGTCATCAGCGGCGTCTCGCCCGATAACCGCCTGGTGGAAATCATCGAGCTGCCCAGCCACCCTTTCTTCATTGCCACCCAGTTCCATCCCGAGTTTCGCTCCCGCCCCAACCGCCCCCATCCCCTCTTTTTGGGATTGATCCAAGCTGCCCTGCACAACCGTTCCCGGCCGCAAGCCTTGCAGTTGCAGAACACAGGGCAGTTATCTGGTTAAGTTATCCAAGGGTTGTTGTTTCCAGCGCGCCATGCCCCGCCACCGGAAGAAGTCGGATTTGCCGAGCAAAATCTGTCTCACCTGCGGCAGGCCCTTCACCTGGCGCAAGAAGTGGGCCGACTGTTGGCCGGAGGTGAAATACTGTTCTGAGCGGTGTCGCAACCATCGCTCCAAGGGATCCCGATCCTCCTAGACGTCTGGGGCAGATAATGGGGTCGTCAAAGGGAGGTGGCATGCGGTTTCTCAAGTGGCTCTTGCACAATCCTCACGAAACGGAAGAGGAGGATCCCTTTCTGCGGGCCATTACCCGCCTAGAAAGTCTGATCTCGAAGCTGCTTTCCATCTTGATGATCGGGCTGATTGGGGTGGCCGTGGTGGATTTGGCCCGCTTCCTGGTGGCCGATCTGCTGCAGGAGCCGACTGGCTTTTTCTCCACCACTTTGATCGAGATCTTCGGCCTTTTTTTGAATATCCTGATCGCGCTGGAGATTCTGGAGAACATTACCGCCTACTTGCAAAAGCAGGTGGTGCAGGTAGAGCTGGTGATTGTGACTTCTTTGATCGCGGTGGCGCGCAAGATCATTATTTTCGATTTTGAGAAGCTGGGGGGCCTGGATCTCATTGGGCTGGCAGCAGCGACGCTAGCTCTCTCCGTCAGCTACTGGCTGGTGCGACGAGCCAAGCCTTGATCCCTGTCGAGCGAAGGGCGGGCCTGGACAAATCCTGATAGGATAGGGGCGGAGCTTTCTGGCAAGAGAGATGCGCGTGCCCTCAGGGGTTGCCCACCTGTTGAAGCTAGCTGTGCTGGCGGTGCTGCTTTGGGTGGGATCTGGCTTTCTTCCCGCTCTGGCCCGTCCGCATTCTTCTTACGATTTGCTCCTGGCACAACAGTTGGGCAAAACCGTGAAAACCTACAACAGTCCCCCGCCAATGGTGATCGACCCGGCCAAGTCCTATACAGCCACGCTGGAGACCACCGCCGGCACGATGGTTTTGGAGCTGTTCCCACAGGAAGCTCCCCTGACAGTGAATAATTTTGTCTTCTTGGCCAATGATCACTTCTACGACGGCGTCATCTTTCACCGGGTCATTCGGGGCTTCATGATTCAGAGCGGGGATCCCACTGGCACGGGGCGAGGCGGGCCAGGCTACCGCTTTCCCGATGAGCCGGTGCAGCGCCCCTACACGCGAGGAACCTTGGCCATGGCCAACGCCGGCCCCAACACCAATGGCAGCCAGTTCTTCATCATGCATGCCGACTACCCGCTGCCGCCCAACTACACGATCTTCGGCCAACTGATCGAGGGGGAGGACGTGTTGGATAAAATTGCCACGGCGCCCACAGGCCCTCAGGATCGCCCGCTGAATCCGGTCGCGATCAAGTCTGTTCGTATCTCGGAATCGAACTAGGTTGGGCGAATCCGGCGAAACAGTTTGGTTAAATTAACTTGGCCTCTGGCCCCATTCTTGCAACTTGCTCTATGGGGGACTCAGTTATGGAGTTCGCTAGGCCCCGGCGAATGTCCCCCCGCATTCTAGTTCTGGATTTTGATGGTGTGCTCTGCGACGGACGGGCGGAGTACTTTGCTTCTTCCTGTCGAGTTTGTAGTCAGGTGTGGGGTTTGGCCCCTGCCCAGTTGGAGCTATTGCGCCCTGCCTTCGACCGCCTGCGACCCCTAATCGAGACCGGCTGGGAGATGCCTCTGCTGCTGTGGGGGCTGCAGCAAGGGATCCCCGAAGAGGACTTGCGCCAAGACTGGCCGGGCTGGCGTCAGCAGTTGTTGCAGCAGGGGGGGGTTTCCGAGCGGGCTTTGGCCCAAGCCCTGGATAAGGTGCGGGATCGCTGGATCGAAGAAGATCTGCAGGGCTGGCTGGGGCTGCACCGCTTTTATCCAGGGGTGACGGCCTGGATGCGCCAGATCCAGGCTGCCGGAGAGCCGCGCCTGGCCATTCTCAGCACCAAAGAGGGGCGGTTTATCCAGCAGCTTTTGCTCCGCGAAGGGATCCAACTGCCACGCCACCGTATTCTGGGCAAGGAGGTACGCGCCCCCAAGGCCACCACCCTCCAGCGGCTGCTAGCAGCGACCCAGGTAGCGCCTGAGGAACTCTGGTTTGTCGAGGATCGCCTGCAGACGCTGCGCCAGGTGCAGAGTGTACTGGAACTGGAGCAGGTGCTCTTGTTTTTGGCCGACTGGGGCTACAACCTGCCGGAGGAGCGGGAAGAGTCCGCTCGGGATCCCCGTCTCCATTTGCTCAGCCTAGAACAGTTTTGCCAGCCCTTTGAGCAGTGGTTGGCCCTGCCTGTTCCTTCCCCTCGCCTTGCTGTCAGCCCGGCCAGCCCGGAAGACTTCACCCCTGGCCGGAAACGCCCGGAAGCCGGTTTGGCCTCGCTGGTGCTGACCTTGGTGGAGCTGCTGCGGCAGTTGATGGAAGCTCAGGTGGTACGCCAGATGGAAGCCAATCGCCTCTCTGCAGAGCAAATTGAGCGGGCCGGCAGCAGCCTGCAAGCCCTGCGCCAGCAAATTCGGCAACTCTGCGCCCTGCTGGAGATCGACCCAGCGGATCTCAACCTGGACTTGGGAGATCTGGGCACGCTTCTGCCCCGTCAGGGGGACTACTACCCCGGCCAACCCCACGGCGAGGGATCCCTGCTGGAGTTGTTGGATCGGCTGATCCACACCGGCATTGTCATCGACGGCGAGATCGACCTGGGGCTGGCGGACTTGGATCTCATCCACGCCCGCCTAAAACTGGTGCTCACCTCTAGCGCCAAGCTCTAGCGGGGCTGTGATCAAGAGTGGCCTGAGCATTGAGAGTCTTGATTGAGATGATTGGGAGAAGCCATGCCTGAAGCGAGAAGAGAACCCAGAAATCGCGGTATGCTGGCTTTGAATCCCGTTAATCTCTCTTCATAGTCTTCTCCTATGGATGTCTTCGCCCCAACCGGAAACCTGCATGCCGACGCCATTTGGCCAGAGGTGGTGGTCACCCTCACGCTGTTGATTGTCTTGGTGGTGGATCTGGTGGGTGGGTCGGCGGCGCGCAAAAGTCTGCCGGCCCTCTCCCTCTTCGGCTTGATCGGAGCCTTGGTGACCTTGGTGTTGCAATGGCAGCAGCCCCAGTTGGAGAGCTTCTTGGGCAGCTTTGCCGCGGATCCAATTAGCATTCTCTTCCGCGGCCTGGTGGTGGCAACGGCAGCTCTGACGGTGATGATGGCGGAGCGCTACATCGCCCAGGCGGGGACACCCACCGGCGAGTTTTATGTGTTGCTCCTCACCGCCACCTTGGGGGGCATGTTCCTCGCCGGGGCGACGGATTTAATCATGGTGTTCGTCTCCTTGGAAACGCTGGGCATTGCCAGCTACCTGATGGCCGGCTACACCAAGAGGGATCCGCGTTCTTCCGAAGCGGCCCTGAAGTATCTCTTGACCGGTGCCAGCAGCACGGCCATCTTCCTCTACGGCATGTCGCTGCTCTACGGCCTGTCGGGGGGGCAGACCCAATTGGCGGCCATCGCGCCCTACCTGGCCAATGCCGGCCTGGTGGGGATCCTTGCCTTGGTGTTCTGCCTGGGCGGCATTGGCTTTAAGCTGGCGGCGGTGCCTTTTCACCAGTGGACTCCTGATGTTTATGAGGGATCCCCGACGCCGGTGGTGGCCTTTTTGTCGGTGGGATCCAAAGCGGCAGGTTTTGCCCTGGCCATTCGCTTTTTGGCTACCGTCTTCCCGGCCATGACGGAAGAGTGGCGGGCGGTGCTCTCGGTGCTGGCCATTTTGACCATGGTGCTGGGGAACGTGGTGGCCATCGCCCAAACCCGCCTCAAGCGCCTGCTGGCCTATTCTTCCATTGGGCAGGCGGGTTTTGTCTTGATTGGGTTGGTGGCGGGCACCGAAGCGGGCTATGCCAGCTTGATTTTTTACCTGATGGTCTATTTGGCCATGAACCTGGGAGCCTTTCTCTGCGTCACCCTGTTCAGCCTCAAGACTGGCACCGACGAAATCAACGAGTACAGCGGCCTCTATCAGAAGGATCCCTTCCTCACCCTTTGCCTGAGCATTTGTCTGCTCTCTCTGGGCGGGTTGCCGCCGCTGGCGGGCTTTTTCGGCAAGCTCTATCTTTTCTGGGCCGGCTGGCAGGCAGGGGCTTACACGCTGGTGCTGGTGGGCTTGGTGACCAGCGTCATCTCCATCTACTACTACGTGCGGGTAGTGAAAACCATGGTGGTAAAAGAGCCGCAGGAGATGTCGCTTTCGGTGCAAAACTACCCTGAGACCAACTGGCAGGCCGAAGGCATGCCGGCTTTGCGGGTGGGCATGGTGCTGACGCTGGTGGCCACGATCTTTGCCGGGATCCTCTCCAATCCGCTCTTTACTCTCTCCACCCAGGCGGTGGAGCAAAGCCCGTTTTTGGGGTTCCCGACAGCCCAGGCTTTTGCTCCAGAGGCGACCAGCCCTTCTCTGACAGTTGCGGGACGAGTCCTAGACCTTTCTTGAGCACTCTGCAAGGCAGGGATCCCTCACCCCCAACCCCTCTCCCTTCGGGAGAGGGGAGTTTACTTGGACAATTGACCCGATGTTGTTGAGCCGGTTTCTGGGCTATCTCAATTCCTGGGATCCCTGACCAGCAGCCGTCCACAATCCAAGAGAATTTCAAATACCCTCTAGGCTGACATTGAGAAAGCGGGCGATCTCGGCTGCTTGGTTTTCGATCTCCGTCAGGGAAGGGGGCTGGCCAACGCCGGTGAGGGGGATGTCGCCGCGTCCTTTCACCCGCAAGTAGATAACTCGGCGGGGGTTGAAGCCTTCTCGCAGCTCCACCCGCAGGCTTTGCACCTCGGCAAAGTCGTATTCCAGCCGCACCTCGCGGTTTTTGCCCGGAAAGCCCTGCCGCACCAGCGTTATCTTCTGGGTGCGGCGGTCGAACTCGTTGTAGCCGCCCCCCAGGTTCCAGTACAGGCTCAGCCATTGATACAGCCCCGCCAGGGATCCGAGCACACCGTAAAAGAGCATGGCAATGCCCTGGGGAATGAACACCAGGCTGGCGGGATCGGAAAAGGGAAGCAAGTTGCGGTGGAAATAGCTGGAAAGACCGGCCAGGGTAAAGCCCAGCCCACCCCCTGTCAGCGCCACCGCCCAAAAGTAGACGCTGGGCCGCCGCGACCCAATCACGGTGTAGCGCAGCAGCTCTTCAGAGCGAATTTCGGGAACAGTCGCAGACACAGACGGGATCCCTGTCGATTTTCCTGGCTTCTCCCATTTTATTTAATTGCAAACTAGAGCGAGACACTTCCCAAGCGCTCCGCGCCGCTCGACCCTCACCCCAAGCCCCTCTCCCAAGGGGAGAGGGGAGTTGGGGATAGTAGCGCGTTCGCGACAGCGTTGCGTAGCAATAACGACGTAGAGAGCGGCAACAGATCCTTTCCCGCCTTCTACAACAAGAGTCGCGGGGATCCTGGCTCCCCCTTGAGCGGTTGGATCTTTGCAATGAGCGCCAGCGCTTTAGACCTCTCTGCTCCCGCAGCTTGGGATCCGTCTAATTCAGGGTTGAGGCTGGCGCGGCGTAACGATTTCCCCTGCCCCTGGAGCAACTGCTGGGATCCTGAGTGGTGGGGATGGCTCAGGGTTGCTAGCAGCGCCGGGAGAGGGTTCGCCCTCAGGGGTGGGAGCGGGGGAAGGGGTCGGGTCTGGTTCGGCAGCAGGGGGAGAAGGCTCAAGATCGAGGGGCTTGGCTGCGGGAGTTGCGGTTGGCAAGGCAGCTTCTTGAGCCGTCCGCTCTCCAAAGGCCGACAGGGCAATTGCCGCTTCCCCGCGGCTGACCGGCTCAAAGGGGTTAAAGGTGCGGATGGGGCCGAAGGTGCGCAACACGGTGGAAGCATTCTCCAGGCCGCGATCCGCCACCAGGGGGGCAATCGCCTCCTCAGGGATCTGCGCCGCATCGGTAAAGCCCCAACGCTCCTCCAGCTCTAATCGGGATCCCTTGATTTGGCCGGGAGGCAAATCCAGAGGTGCCTTCATGCGGATCAGCTCTGCCCGCGACAGCAGGCTGTTGGGGCGAAACTCGCGGTTGGTATCGCCGCTAACGATGCCGGCAGCTCCCAGGGCCTGGATGTAGCGAAAGTTGGGATCCTCCTCCGGCACATCCAAAAAGAGGGGGCGCTCGCTGGCGGATCCCAAACGGATTTGGCGGCTGGGCTGGTCGGCGTGAATGGCGTTGTTGGCCAGCACCAACCAGCGGGCAAATTCGCCGCGACGAACGCTGCGCTGCGGCTGAAACTCACTGCCAACAACATCGGCAAAGACCCCCAGCCGATCCAAATCAGAGACAGCACGGGCCACCAGGGATCCGGGCTCCAGATCCGCAAAGCGGCTGCTGACCTGGCTGGGCGGAGGCGTGAAGGAAGCAGGGGGAGTCGCAGGAGCAGAGGGGACAGAGGTAGAGGAGGAGCGGGATCCCGGCAGAGGCGTGGGCGTCTCCGGTTGGTCTCCAGAGGGGAAGGTAGGCAGGCTCACCGGTCGCACCGCTCGTTGCAGCCGTTCTCCCCACTCGGTTCCCTGACAGGCCGACAACAGCCCCAGCAGCAGGACAAAACCAGCGGCCCTGAGCCAGGTGCCAGCTGGAGGCGGCGATCGCCTAGACTGCTTGAACCGATTGAGCTGATGCTGCAATGCTTTCTCCCCCTCTACTGAGCCCATTTGCGGCTGAACTCCTCCAGCACATCCAGTAAGTTCAGCAGGCTTTGCATGGGCAGCAGATCCGCCAGAGGCAGCTCTTTGCGCCCGCCCCCCACTTTCACCGGGATCCCTTGCAGGATCTCTGTAACGGCATTCTCATCCACCTTGCCTGCCATCACCTGGGGGGCCAGTTGTTCTGCCAAGAGGATGTGCAGGTGGGCATCCCGCAGGTAGAGGTGCCACCGGGCCACATCGATGTAAACTTCCTCGCCAATGGCAGCGGCCAATTGCTCGATCTCTGGGTTGCTGGGCACTTGGGCCATTGCTCAGCTCCGTCAGTGGTTGCCCTCTGCCGATCATAACCTGCTCCCACCTCAAGGAGAGCTGGCGGCAGAGCGGCCCGGTAGAGGCAGGGCAAAGTTCTCCTGCAACTGCCGCAGCAGCAACAGGTGCTCCAGCGCCAGGCGATCCCGTTCTGTGCGCAACTGGCTCAGTTGGGCCTGAATTTGACGGATATCGGCCTCGTCAGAGTCCCAGTCTTGCAACAGGCGGTAGAGGCGCTCTTGTTGGTTGGCAATCTGCCGGTTCAGGCGGGCCAGGCGGCGGTTGAACTCCCTATCCATTGCTTCTGCCAGCTCGGGATCCGGCAGCAGGGCCAGGTGATCCCAGTGGATGCCCAAGTCGGCCAAGGTTGGTGAGGGTGGATCCAACTCCTTAAGGAGGGGGAAATCGGGAAAAGGCGATAGCTCTATCCCGGGAGAGGTCGGTTGGTTTTGGGCGGGGGTGGGAGTGAGACGGGATCCCGGTGAGGGCAGGTTGGTGGGCTCCAGGGCATTGGGATAGGGACGTGAGTCCTGCGGCGCTGCAAAATGGCTGCCACTGGGGTCAGCCTGGGCCGGCAGGGATCCCAGACTGCATAGCCAAAGGCAAACCGCCAGACCGCAAGCTCTGCGAACGGCTTTTTCCACCCTCTACTCCTCAGTCTTTCTCAAGCCTGCTCAGCATCATTCCCAGTCCCCCTCGGCTTCGAGGTTCGGCGTTGTCTCAAACAAAATCGAGTAGGCATCTTGTTTTTGCCCCGGCTCGAACAGGTAGCGCTGAGCAACGCGAGCAGAGGCAGGCACGATGGCCACCCGCACCGGCGGATTTTCTAGCGATACCAAGGGCTGAGGATGCGACCAACGCCATCCCGCCCAGCCGGCTCCCGCCAAGGCCACCACAGCGGCTGCCACCCGTCCCCAAGGGGTGCCCCTGCGCCACCGCCAGCCCAGATCGAGCGCCGGCCTTTGGTCCAGCTCCTCGAACACGTGGCTGATCAGCAGCTCCGTCTGGATGGGATCCAAAGTTGGGGCCTTGAGATTGGCCAAACCGGCCTGCAAGGCTGCCAGTTGGCTGTACAGTTGCCGCGCTTGGGGATCGCTGGCCAGCCAGTCTTCCACCTGCCGCGCCTCTTGGGGCGACAATTCCCCATCCAGGTAGGCGCTCAACTGTTCAAAGCGCTCCTCCACCAGCGGCATCTCCTGCTGGGAATCCCTGGGATCGGGGTTGCGGTTGCCGCGAACCATGGTCATTCACCGTTGAGGTAGGGTTTTAGGGTGGATTGTAAGCGGGCGCGGGCGCGGGCAATGCGAGACTTAACGGTGCCCAAAGACACGCCTGTGATCTCAGCAATTTCCTCGTAGGCCATCCCCTGAATTTCCCGCAGCAGGATTGTCTGGCGAAAAACCTGAGGCAGGTCGCGGACGGCCTGGTGCAACTGCTCGTAAAACTCGCAGGTGGTGAGGTGCTCATGGGGGCTGGGGCTCTCGCTGGGCAGCTCCCATTCCATCTCACTGTCTCGCATTGCAATCGGCGCATCCAAAGAAAGAGGCTGCTGCTGCCGCTTGCGCCTGCGCAGCTCGTCATAGAACAGGTTGGTGGCAATCCGCCCCAACCAACTGCGAAATTTCGCCGGCTCCTGCAGCCGCTTTAGGTGGCGGTAGGCCCGGATCCAGACTTCCTGGGCCAGGTCGTGCCGGTCGGGCCAGTCCGGGGCGAGGTGGTAGAGCACCTTGTCCACATGGGCCTGGTGACGACGCATCAGCTCAGCAAAGGCCTCGCGGTGGGGCTGGGATCCCTGCTGACAGAGCAGCACCAGATCCCCATCAGCGAGCTTTTCGGGCCGCGCAGGCACGTTCTTCACCGAGACCGACCAGCGCTGGCCAGTGATGTCGCTGAGGGCAGCATCCATAGGCATCCATAGGTTATTGAACGACGGAGGGATCCCCTCCCAAGCAGAACCTCTGTTTCCTGACGCAACGGGGGAAGTTAGGTTCCCTCTCCCGATCTTGGCTCAAGGGGGCAGGGCGGTGCGAGAACCCTTTGCAGGATAGCCCTTGAGCCGGCGGCTGGGCTACAGTGGGCTTGCGGTACGGTCAACCTCCCTCCGGCATGACTCCTGATGTCTCTGCTGCCCTCCTCTCCGAGCTCAAGGTGGTGCCGACGCTGGCCCAACTCTCGGCAGCGTCCTTGCAATGGCTGGGATCCCAGGTGAAGCTGCGGGATATTGCGGCAGGACAAGCGCTCTTGATGCAGGATGCCTGGGGCAGTGTGGTTTATCTGATCCTCTCTGGCTGGGCCAAAGTGCGGCGGCCTGTGCGGATCGGCACAACAGAAGGGATACAAAGCAGCACCCAAACCTTGGCTTTGCTCGGGCCGGGCGCTTGGGTGGGGGAAATGGCGGTACTGGACGAGGCCCCCCGCTCGCGGGATGTGCTGGCCCTGACCCCGGTGCGGGCGGCCGGGATCCCGGCGGCAACTTTCAAGGCGCTGATGCTGCAGGAGCCGCACCTGTGTTACCAGCTAGCCCGCAGCCTCTCCCGCCGCCTACGCCTGGCCAATTTGCAGGCCGATCTGGATCGACAAAGCCCCCCGCTGCGGGTGGTACATGCGCTGGTGCAACTGGCAGAGGCCTTTGGCGAGAAGACCGCCCAGGGAATGCGCATTGTTTACCCTCCCCTCCAGGATTTGGCCGATATCAGCCAGGTCAGCCGAGAGGCAGCGGCGGCGGTGCTGGGCCGTCTGCAGCAGCAGGGGGTGATTCAGGTGTTGCCGGAGCAACAGTCTCTGCTGCTGGTGCAGTACGCCAAACTGGTAGAGGCCAGCCGTCTGCTTTAGGTGCTGTCAGATCCTGCTTTGGAGACTGCCCATGCGCCCTCAGCCCATCCCGCCCCGGCCCGGACAAGAATCCGTCTGGGACTACCCGCGCCCGCCCCGCTTGGAGCCCACCGCTGAGCGGGTGGAAGTTCTCTTCAACGGCGAGCTCATCGCCCACAGCTGCCGCTGCTACCGTATCCTGGAAACCAGCCACCCGCCCACCTACTACATTCCCCCCAGCGACGTGCGGCTGGAGTATCTCCGCCCCAGCGCCCGCACCTCCTTCTGCGAGTTCAAAGGAACTGCCCGCTACTGGACGATCCAGGTCGGCTCCCAAGTGGCCGTGGATGCCGCCTGGAGCTATTCGGATCCCAGCCCAGAGTTTTGGCCCATCCGCGACTACCTTGCTTTTTATGCGGGCCGCGTGCAGGAGTGCCGGGTGGATGGAGAGCGAGTTCGGCCCCAGCCGGGAGATTTCTACGGCGGCTGGATTACCTCCAAGGTCGTAGGCCCCTTCAAGGGGGAGCCGGGGAGCTGGGACTGGTAGGTTCTAAGCAAGAGGGGATCCCTTTTGCTGAGGAAAAGACTACAGTTAAGTCGAGGCGGGTTCAGGGATCCAACGCGATTAGGAGAGCCGACAACAGCCATGACGGTGCGAGTGCCCCTCGACTACTACCGAGTTTTGATGCTGTCGCCACGGGCGGACGAGCATCAGATCGAGCAGGCCTACCGGGAGCGGCTCGATCCCAAACCGGGCGAGCGCTCTTGGCTGCTGGGGTTTTCGCCGCAGGCCGTGGCAGCTCGCGCTCAGCTTATCCAAGAGGCAGCCTCGGTGTTGCTTAACCCAGAGGCGCGACGAAACTACGACGAACACCTCATGCCGGCGGATCCCACCCTGACGGTGGAAGAGACCCTCTTGCCAGGCGTGCTGTGTTTGTATTGCGAAGCCGGAGACTACCAAGCGGCTTTGGATTTGGCTCAACAGATGTTGGAGCAGGGCCACCCTGCCCGTTCCGATGCCATTTTGGCGCGGGCCATCGCCCGTCTGGAGCTGGGCCGGGAAGCCTGGCAGCAGGGATCCTACGAAGAGGCGGCGCGTTCTTTGCAGGCGGGCCTGGCCGAGCTGGAGGAGTACCAGGCCTTTCCGCAGATGCAAGCAGAGTTCCGCCTTGATCTGGGCAAGCTGCGCCCTTACCGCATTTTGCAACTCCTCAGCCACGAGGCCAATGTTTTCTCCCGAACTGGCCAAGAGGCTGCCGATGCGAACGGGGAGCGACAGCAGGGACTGGCTCTCCTCAAAGCCATGCTGGACGAACGGGGCGGCATCGAGGGGATGGGTCAAGATGGCTCTGGCCTCAGCACCGAGGATTTCCTGCGCTTCATCCAGCGGGTACGTCGCCACCTCACCCTCAAAGAACAGCAGGAGTTGTTTGAGCGGGAGGCTGAGCGTCCCTCGATGGTGGCCGCCTACTTGGCCGTGCAGGTATTGCTGGCAGCAGGGTATCTGGAAAATCGTCCGGCCCTGGTGCGGCGTGCCCGCGGTTACCTGGTTCGCTTGGCGCAACGACAGGATGTGCATCTGGAGCAGGCCATCTGCAGTCTCTTGCTGGGACAAACCGAAGAGGCGCTCGAACATCTGCGCTCCACCCAAGAAGCAGAGGCCTTGCAGTTTATCGAAGAACACTCCGCCGGCTCCCCCGACCATCTGCCGGGTCTGTGCCGCTTCACAGAAAGGTGGTTTCAAGAGGAGGTGTTCCCAGAGTTTCGTGGCCTGGAAACTGCCCAAGCGACTTTGCAAGCCTACTTCGACAACCCCCAAGTCCAAGCCTACCTGGACGAGATGCCCAGCCGCGAAGACCCGCCGGCAGGGATGCTATCTCCGCGAGCCCCCTATCCCCCCCCTCATTTGCCGGCTATGGTGGGTGGCCCGCGACTGCTTGAGCAGACTCAAGAATGGCCTCGCCCACCCTCCCCCTTGCAAGGGGGAGGAACCATGCCCGAACCCCCGCGCCTCTCGGATTTGCCCTCTTACCGGGGCACCCCTAGGCCGGGTGTCTCTGCCCTTGCGGATCCCGCCAGCGGGACGGAGTCCTTTGAGGGGCTCCCTGCTCAGAACCCAGGTTTGCAGGATGGGGAACGTTACCGCCGCAGCCGCCTGGGATCCCGCCGTGGCCGGAGTGAGCGCCCTGCCCTTCCCGCCGGCATTCGTTTGGCCGGGGTGGTTGGTGTCGGCATCCTCTCCCTGCTGATCATCTGGCAAATGCTGCGGGGCCTGTTCACGCCACCGCCGGCGCCACCGCTGGAGCAGCCCCAGGTGCAAGTTGAGCAGCCGCCGGTTGCCCTCAGCCGTCCTGATCAGGCAGAGCCCACTCCTGAACCTGAGCCCACCGGCCCTCTGGCCGAGTGGCAAGGAGTCCAACAGGTGCGGGTGATCTCCAACGATGGCATCAACATCCGCCAGCAGCCCAGCCTGAGGGGAGCCATTGTCGGGACAGCCCCCCGCCAAGCTCTGCTGCGGGTGGTAGAAGTGCAAGCCGGCGAAGGACAGGTGCCCGTCTGGTTGCGCGTCGAGCGAGATGGGGCTCCGGGGGGATGGGTCGCTGCCCAATCCGGCTCAACCCGTTTGGTGGAACGGCCCTGAGCTGTCGGCTTTTGCTCTCTTGTTCAGGGGTTCGGCGGCCTATCAGCCCTTTGAGATGGGCAGGGGCGTGAAGATGTGTCCTTCTTGCAGGCTGCCGAAGCTGTGGCAGCGCTCGGATCCCCAGCGAAAGCCGTAGAGGGCGATGTAGGCGCACATCAGGGCATCGATTTGGTCTTCGTAGTTTTTGAGTTGGCGGCCCCTAAGGGATCCCACCTCCACCTGGAGCAGGGTTTCGTGGCCGCGCAGGGCAGGGTCGGCGTTGGTCAGGGAGCGCAGGTGCTGCCGGTAAAGTTGCCAAGCTTGTTCCCGTTCCGGCCAACTGCGTCGAGGGCGGGCCTTGTATTTCAGGGTGCGGCGGAGGCCGAAGAGGCTCACCATGGCGCTGTGGGGGAAGACTTCGGTGATCTGGCGGGCCAAGGATCCCCGCTCGATGCTGGCCTGCTCCCGAAAGCCATGGCGGGAGAGGGCTTGCACCAGAGCTTCCCCTCGCACTTGGCCGTTTTTTTCTAAGAGCCGGCGGTTGGCCGGGTGGGCGCCGGCGGCGTAGGCGCGAAATACTCGGTTCAACTCGGCTTCGGCCCGCCGCTGGCCGCTGAGGTTGGGGACGCGCAAGGGGGCGTCCACCGCCACCAGGCAGGGATCCCCTCCGGCTTGGGCTTGGATGTAGTCCACAATTTCCGGGTCGGTCTGCAGGATGCGACTGTCCAGCAGGCGGCCCGTCAGGTTCTGGGCTTTGGCATCCCCCATTTCGACCTGCAACGTCGCCACCCCAGAGGGGTTGCGGTTTGACCAGGCCAGGTCTAGGCCAATACAGATTAACCGAGCCATACCGCTTTCCCCTTTTCCACACGCTCGATCGAGGATTCCCTCACCCCCAGCCCCTCTCCCTCAGGGAGAGGGGAGTAGGGTTCCCTCGCTGTTCGACTGCCAGTAGCGCCCTCGCACGGCCTCTGTCCAATTTGGAACCGTCCTCTAACATCCACCTCAAAACCTAAGAAGGGATCCCGCTAAGGGGGATCCCGAAAGATCTATTCAAGGCAGTTGACTACAGACTGGCGAGGTAACAAGGTTTCTGCAGCAAGCGAGAACCCGTCTTGCCCTCACCGAACGATTAGTAGTCGTAGTCATTCATGCCGCTGCTGCTGCCTGCCGGCGTGTTGGTTTTGGGCTCCGGCTTGTCCACCACAATCGCTTCGGTGGTGAGCACCATGCTGGCAATCGAGGCGGCGTTTTGCAGGGCAGAGCGAGTGACTTTGGCCGGGTCAACGATACCCGCTTCAAACATGTCCACATAGGCGTCGTTCTGGGCATCGTAACCCACCGTGAAGGGTTTCTCTTTCACCCGCTCCAGCACGATCGAGCCGTTCTGACCAGCATTCTCGGCAATGCGGCGCAGCGGAGCGCCCAGCGCACGGGCAACCAGGTTGGCCCCCACCAGTTCATCGCCGGACAGGTTGGCCTGCGCCCACTCGGTGACCACCGGCATCAGGTGCGCCAGGGTAGTGCCGCCGCCCGGGACGATCCCTTCTTCCACCGCCGCTTTGGTGGCGTTGATGGCGTCCTCCAGGCGCAGCTTGCGATCCTTCATCTCGGTTTCGGTGGCCGCGCCCACTTTGATCACCGCCACACCGCCGGAGAGCTTGGCCAGGCGCTCCTGCAGTTTTTCTTTGTCGTAGGTGGAATCGGTTTCTTCAATTTGGCGACGGATTTGCTCGCAGCGGGCTTTGACGGCCGCTTCGTTGCCTTCCGCCACGATGGTAGTGTGGTCTTTGGTTACCGTGACGCGACGGGCCGAGCCGAAGGAGTCGAGACGGGCGTTCTCCAGCTTCAGGCCGCGTTCTTCGCTGATGACCTCACCGCCGGTGAGGATGGCGATGTCTTCCAGCATGGCCTTGCGGCGATCCCCAAAGCCAGGCGCTTTCACCGCTACCACGCTCAGCACGCCCCGCAGCTTGTTTACCACCAGGGTGGCCAGGGCTTCTTTCTCGATGTCTTCGGCGATGATCAGCAACGGACGACCGGCGCGGGCCACTTGCTCCAGAACCGGCACCAGGTCTTGCACCAGGGTGATTTTCTTATCGGTAATCAGGATGTAGGGGTTTTCCAGAACCGCCTCCATCCGCTCCGTGTCGGTGACGAAGTAGGGAGAGATGTAGCCTTTGTCAAAGCGCATCCCCTCCGTCACTTCCAGCTCGGTGGTCATGGACTTGCCTTCTTCCAGGGAGATCACCCCTTCGCGGCCCACTTTGTCCATGGCCTCGGCAATCATGCGGCCCACTTCCTCATCGTTGCCGGCGGAAATGGACGCTACTTGGGCAATGGCTTTGGAGTCTTCCACTGGGCGGGCATGTTCGGCAATTTTGTCCACTAGGAACTTCACCGCCTTGTCAATGCCGCGCTTGAGGGCAATCGGGTTGGCGCCGGCGGCTACGTTTTTCAGCCCTTCTTTAACCATGGCATGGGCCAAGACGGTGGCGGTGGTGGTGCCGTCACCAGCCGTGTCGTTGGTCTTGGAAGCCGCCTGACGGATCAGGGAGACGCCGGTGTTTTCAATGTGGTCTTCCAGCTCGATTTCTTTGGCGATGGTTACACCATCGTTGATGATTTGGGGCGCGCCAAATTTTTTCTCCAGTACAACGTTGCGCCCTTTGGGGCCAAGAGTAACGGCTACTGCTTCTGCCAATACATCCATGCCGTGCTCAAGGGCGCGACGAGCGTCTTCGCTGAAAATGATCGATTTGGCCATAGTTAACCTCTGACGTACAAACGCCGGTAAGGGTGAAACGAAGACTCAACGGCTCGACTGCTGAATTGCAGTTGAGTTGCTACCGAAGCACTGATGAATTACTGAACAATGGCGAGAATGTCCCGCTCGGCCAGCAGCACATATTCATCGCTGCCCAGCTTCACTTCTGTGCCGGCGTACTTGGAGTAGAGCACTTTATCGCCGGCCTTCAGTTCCATCGGGATCAACTTGCCCTCGTCATTGCGCTTGCCGGGGCCGACAGCGACCACCTCCCCCACTTGGGGTTTTTCTTTGGCGGTATCGGGCAAAAAGATGCCACCCGCCGTTTTTTCGTCCTGCTGGGCAATTTTGACCAGCACGCGGTCGCCCAGCGGCTTCAGGGTAGAGACGTTGAGAGCTACTGCAGCCATGACAATTTTCCTCCGTGATCCGAAAGCACGAAGCTGAAGGGTTTAACCTATGAGTCGAGACCTTAAGCTTGTGCAAATCGAGGTTTTAGCACTCTCGACTTACGAGTGCTAGTTTATCAGCCAACTTTCTGGCCTGACAATAGCCCCTGTGGGCGGGATCCCGCTTTTGGGCAGGTACGGTTGGGTACGGATCTCTCTACTTCTGGGCCTGTTGTGGGATCATGGCCTGAGGGGGGTGGAGCAAGCAGGTGCGGATCCCGTTTTTTCAAGTAGATGCCTTTACAGCGGTGCCTTTTGGGGGCAACCCGGCGGCGGTGTGTTTGCTGCCCCAGGAGCTGCCGGCAGCTTTGATGCAGGCGATTGCGGCGGAGAACAATTTGTCGGAGACGGCTTTTTTGCTGCCCCAGGGATCCCTGGGCGCTGTTCCCCACTATGGGCTGCGCTGGTTTACTCCGACGACGGAAGTGGATCTCTGTGGCCATGCCACCTTGGCCGGTGCCTATGTGCTCTTGACCGAGGTGCACCCGGAAGCTCAGGAGGTGGCCTTTTCCACCCGCAGTGGCCGGTTGTCGGTGCGGCGGCAGGGGGAGCGGCTGGCGATGGATTTTCCCGCCCAGGCTCCCCAGCCCTGGCCGGAAGCGCAAGAGCAGGTGGCAGCGGCTTTGGGGATCCCACCTGTAGATCTGTGCCGCGGAGGCATGGGTATGGCGGTGCTGGCTTCGGCCCAGCAGGTGCAGCAGGTGCAGCCGGATTGGGCCCAGGTTCAGGCGCTCCCCGTTTCTGGCTTGATCGTCACCGCCTCTGGGGAGGATCTGAAGGATGGGCCGGATTTCGTCTGCCGCGTTTTCGCCCCCCAGTTGGGGATCGTGGAGGATCCGGTGACGGGATCTGCCCAGTGTCTTTTGATGCCCTATTGGTCGAGGCGCCTGGGCCGGGCTGAGCTCAAAGCCCGCCAGCTCTCGACGCGGGGAGGCGAGCTGTGGTGCCGCGATCTCGGCCCTCGTGTGGAGATTGCCGGCCAAGCGGTGTTGGTGATTGTGGGAGAGCTGCGGATCCCCTAGAAAAAAGCACCCCGGCTGGTTCCGGGGTGGTGGAAAAAGTATGGGAACGGTTGGGCTAGCCCAAAAGTTCTGCCGCCTGAATGAGTTCCACTTGCTTTTTCTTGAGCACCAGCAGGAGCTGGGTGATGGCCACCGCTGCCAGGAAGGCCACCAGCCATTTCACCCGATCCGGGCTTTGCAACACCAGATCCCGCTCTGCTTGGCCAAAGCCGCCCACGTTGGGGTTGTTGGTGACCGGATCCCCCTCTTGGACGCTGTCGCCCACGTTAACCACCAACTCCGGCCCCGGCGGCACTACCAAGTTTTGGATCCCGTTTTCGGTCTCGAAACTGAGCACCCGCGTGCCCGGCAACTCGTATTCGGGCGGCACCAGGGCGGCCAGCTCAGCTGGCAGGTCGCTGAGATCCGACTCGACGGTGGCAATGCTGGCCAGGCGACCGGTGGCGGGAGCGCGGAAGACGTTGTTGTTGCTGAGGCTGCCGTCGGGGTTGATCTGGCCACGACCGCGGTTGGCGCCGACATAGACCCGATATTTCATGAAGGCCACCGAGGGATCCTCTTTCGGGTCAGGCGCTACCACCGGGAAGACGATTTCCTGGTGTTGCTCGCCGGGCAAAGGGCCCACCAGAAGGATGTTGGGCTTCTCGTCGCTGTAGGGGGTGATGTAGGTCTCGGCGGTTTCCTGCCGCTGTTCCTCGGTCATCTCCTCTTCGGTAGCCAAACGGAAGCCCTCCGGCAACACCACCACAGCACCCACATTCAGCCCGCCTTTGCTGCCATCCCCCAGCACCTGCTGTTTGCTCAGGTCATAAGGGATCCCGACCTTGATGGTGAACACCTGGCCAGGGGTAACCGCCTGCGGCACTTCGGCACGGGCGGGCATGGCGTTCAGGTGGCAGTTGGCGCAGACAATTTTTCCGGTGGCCTCGCGGGGGTTGTCGTAGGCCATCTGGGCGTAATAAGGGTAGGCTGCCGCCGGACGGGATCCCATCCCCAGCAACAGCAGCAGCGCACACACGGCTAAGCAAATTCGCTTCATAAGTCCAGCTCAGAATGGATTGCAATCACAGTTTTGGAACACAATTGGGGAAGAGCGATCTCGATCATTCGCCCCACCTCGCTCGGCAGAAGCTGACCTAACCACAAGCGGCTCACCTCGCCATCGGGATCCTGACTCACCGTTTTAAAAGGACTCCATCCCGCTGGCACGACCGGGAATTCAGTTAACCTCAGTTAACAGTTGAACCCAATTGCCGCCGTAGAGCTGTCGGGATCCCTTGCTCCTTCAGCTAGGCCTCGCGGAAATCGGGGCCTTGCCAGGGGCTGAAGCGAACGTTGTCGCCATCCACTGTGGCGCTCACCAGCTCCAGCGAGCGGGGAGCCGGCCCCCGGATCACCTTGCCGTTGGCCGCGTACTGGGATCCGTGGCAAGGGCACTTAAACAAGTTTTCTCCCACATTCCAGGGCACCACACAGCCGAGGTGGGTGCAAACAGCATTGAGGCCGTAATTGGCCACCGCCCCGTTGTCGATCACGATATAGGTGGGATCCCCCTTTAAGCCTTGGGCCAGCACCCGATCCGTGGCGGCATGGGTGGCCAACAGTTCACTGACGCTGATGGGCTTGCCGAGGGCGTCCTGAGCGATGAGGCCCTCACCCCCTCCCCCGGACGAGGGCGGAATAAAATACTTCACCACTGGGTAGAGGGCGCCCACCACCACCACTCCCACCGAGCCACTGAGCAGGGCATTCAGAAAAACCCGCCGGCTCATGGGGGGGGCTTCAAAGTTGCTAACCGCTTCCGTCATAATGGCAAATGCAGACCTGAGAAGTTTTAACGTTCGTTGACAAGCGACACCATCCTAACCGACCCCTCTGGCCAATATCGTTAAGAAATGCAACGGTGAACCCAAGGCCTTCAGCCTACCCGGCAACATTGAAGCCAGTCTCAAGCCAGTGCGATGACGGGATCCGACTTTCAAGCTTTGCTGCAAGACAAGTGGGGCTGCTCCTACGACGTGCAGTTGCGGCGTATCCAGCAAAAGGTGGTGTTGCTGGTGATGTGGCGCTACCTGGAGCAGCCCTCTTTTCCCTTGAGCGAGGCCGAGTACCTGGCCCACTTGGAGAAGGTGATGGCCCATTTACAGGCTTGGGGGGTGTGGGAAACCGTGCGCCGCGAAATCGAAGCCACCCGTCAGAGGCCTCGCATGGGCAAAGCGGTGGCCATTCCTCTAGATTTGCAAAAGGTGGGGGAGCGGGCCTCCGAGTGGTTGCTGTAAATCCTAGAGGGGACGCTGCTTGCGCACTGGTTTGGTTTCGGGGCGATCCTCCTGAGCTTCTGATTCCAGTTCCAGCAGCGTGCGGAATGCCGGCTCGTCCAGACGGTAGTCCCGCTGCTCGATCAGATCTCGGTCGGTCGAGTAAATGGTGTCGGACTCGGACACAACTTCCTGACGGCGGAAGCGGCGGGCAAAGTTGAGTTTGCGCAGCAGCGCCTCTGTGGGACGCTTCAGTTGCTCTCGCCAAAGCTGCCGGATGCGATTGCGCCGCTCCACCCCTTGATTGCGAATTTGCAAGGCCAGCCAGCGAACGGCAGGCACGGCCAAAAACAGCGTGCCGTAGAGGAAGAGGAATCCAATCAGCGGGTAGATAAACGCCAAAAAGGCGTTGCTGCCGGCGGCGGCGGCCACCTCTTCCCGCGCTCCGTAGAGAATGGCGGCCAGAAAGAAATTGAGCACCCCCAATCCCCCCGCCAGGGTCAGTTGACCAGGTGTAGCCCGGCTAAACACCCAGGGTTTCTCTTGCAACACTTCAGGGATCCCCTTGGGCTGGCGCTCTGAGGCGGCCACCTGCAGCTCCGGGAAGCGGTAGACGATATCCCCGTCGTCGCTCACCTCCGGCTGACCGTCGAACTTGAGCAAAATCGGCAGCATGTAGTCTTCATACTCCAGGGCCGGGGATCCCGGCTCCACATCCAGATAGGGCAACACCTGCTCTGCTGTGATCACCCCTCCATTGGCGCGAATCAGTTGGCCGATGAGGGCATAGCGCTCCTCCTCTAGGTTGGCATTGGGATCCCCATCCCCAAACAGGAAGCTGTACACCGCCTCCAAAAAGTTCATCTCTGCTTGTTCCTGGCGGGGGCGCGCCCGACCGGAATAGTCCCTGTAGTAGTAGGGATAGGGATCCCAGAAGGGGTTGCCAACCCAAAGGTTGGGAAAGTAGTAAAACCCTATCCCCCGCGACCGGCTGCGATTGTCCTCCTCGCGGCTACTGGCCATCTGCAGAGCAATCAAGGCCAAAACGATCAAAACAATCGACACCACCAGCAGGATGCCAAAGGAGATGCGCAGCCCATAGAGAAAGCCCCCCCACAGCTTGCGACGCAGGGCGGCAAGCCGATCCTGCTGCTCTTTGCGCTTGAGAATGCTGCGAAAATCAGGCGGGAAAACGTAGGCGATCTCCCCCTGCCGGGAAACTTGCAGATGCCCCTCCGCCTTTTGGGCCAAATTCAGCAGCTCTTGTTTGGCCTCGTGTAAAGATAGGCCCGTGCTGGAGGCAATATCTCCCAGAGTGACCCGCAGGCCCAACTGTTCTACTGCGTCCATCACCAATGTTTGGGTAGCCACTCTTAACCTCCGCTTTTCGCCGAGACGCGCCGGGGAGCCTATCGGAACCCTTGACCCCGATCCGCTCCCGCATCGATCTATTTCCAGTATCTCCCCTCAACTCCGCGGCGGCGAGGGTCGTTGTTCCTCCCGCCAGCTTTTAACTGGGATCCCCATGAGGTGCCCTGCTGTTTTCTCCACAGCTTGCCGACCTGCCGCAACCTAAGCTTGGGGGAGTCTTATGTACCCCCATCTAGGGCAGCCAGGCCATCACGGCCAGCAGGGCAGAGAGGATCCCGATTAACGCCCAGGTGAGCGGCTTTGTATCCAACGGGGGAGCGGCTTCGCGAGGATCAAGGGAATCGCCAGATTTGGGGGAAGAGCCCTTGCGCTGAGATTGCCCATAGTCCAAGCGGTACGCCGGGGGGTCAGCTTCCTCGAGCCGGCTGAGATCGGGAATTTCGCTCAACCACTCCGCCGGACGCCGCAGACGGGGAGCTTGCCAGATGCCCAAAACATAGCGAGCCTGCTGGGCAACTTCTGGATCCGGGTTGCGCAGCAGGGTTTGGGCCAACCGGATGGCCTCCTGCGTTTCGCCAAGGGCTTCTTGGGCCAGGGCCTGCCAGAGCCGTAGCTTGCCCGACTGTGGGTAGCGGCTTTGGGCCTGCTTTATCTGTTCCAGCGCCTGCCGATAGTCTCCTCGTTCGAACTTCGACTGGATCAGGGCCAGGTGCTGGGTCAATCCCAGGTTTTCGGGAAGGGCCATCTTCGGGCTCCGCAGGCTAGGTCAGCTTCTGTTCTACTCCAAACCCCACCAGCAACAGCTCCTGCAAAGGCTGACCTTGAGGGGGGCGTCGGTAGGTGAGGATCTGCCGCAGGCGCAGACGAGGATTGAGTAGGGTGATGGTATCTACGGCAACCACGCGCGTGTAGGTGGTGGTCATCACCAGTTGCAGGGATCCAGGATCGAACCGGAAAACCGCCACCATCGGGCGATCTTCCTCATAGGCCCGATCCCGCAGATAGTCTCCCTCCAGACCCAGGGAGGTTTCTTGCCGAGGGACAAACAGCATGTTCAGCTCTTGCCCGGCCTCCTCCCCCGTTTCGGAAACCGTCTCAAAAGCCAAGTGAAAGCCCAAAAAACCATCCACGTTGTGGTTGGGGTAGTTGTTGTCGGCCAGCACCTTGTGCTTCAGCTCAGGGGTGAGGGTGCGAATGGTGAACTCGGTGCGGGAGCGCTCCACCTCGCCACGGTCTAGGTAATGGTAGGTGCGCTCGGTGCGCCAAGCCCCGATGCAGCAGTTGAAAAAGTGGTGGAATTGTTGGATGGCGTTCATGCAGGCGGGAGCGGACAAAGTCAGAGATCGACGCCGGAGCCGAGAAGTGGCCCAGGCAACTCTGCTCCCGATCCTAAAACGAATCGAAAACAAACAGGAGTCCCCATCCCGAATGCCAAAGATTGAGATCTCCACAGGGTGGAGACCTGGAACGCAATCCCCTCCTAGCGGCCTTGTGCCACCGGGATCCCCTGGGGCTGCCCCAACAGCTCCAGGGCTCGCTGAAGCTGGATGTCCTCCGGCCCGGCTAGGGTTTCTGCCGTTAGGGGAACGGATCCCTCCCCCACCACCACATCCGGCTGGATCCCCTGGTGATGGATGTTATGGCCGCTGGGGGTGAGGTACTTGGCCGTCGTCACCGCCAGCCCAGAGCCATCTGCCAGCTCCAGCAGGGATTGGATCAGCCCCTTGCCAAAGGTGCGCGTTCCCACCAGTCGGGCTCGCCCACTGTCCTGAAGTGCCCCGGCCAACACTTCACTGGCACTGGCGCTGCCCTGGTTCACCAAGACCACCAGCGGCGCCTCTGTGAGCACCTCGCCGGTGGCGGGAATGCTGTCTTGAATGCCGTGGCGATCCGTCACCAGCACGATGTCGCCCTTGGGGATCCAGAAGCGGGCGATCTCGATGGCCGCCTGTAAGAGTCCCCCTGGGTTGTTGCGCAAGTCGAGAATGTAGCCCCGCACCCCCTGAGCTTCAGCGGCCCGAATGGCTTGACGAACCTGAGCGGCAGCATTGCCGTTGAACTGGCTGAGGCGAATGTAGGCCACCGTTCCCTGAGGCAGCTCAAAAAAACGGGTGCGCACGGGGTTGATGGTGATCGACTGGCGCACCAGCTCCACCTCCCAAACGCGATCCTGCCGCTTCAGCTTCAGAGTAACCGGCGTGCCGCTGCGCCCCCGCAGCCGTTCGGCCACTTCGTCTAAGCTCAGCCCTGCCACCGGCACCCCATCCACGGCCAAAATCTCGTCCTGAGGTTGAATCCCGGCCTGCTCGGCAGGAGTGCCTTCCATAGGCGCAATTACCCGCACCGAGCCCTGCTCGTCGATGGCGATCTGCAAACCGACACCGCTCAGCTCCCCGGCTGTAGAGGTCTGCAAGCTAAGGTAGTGCTCTTTGTCCAGAAAGCGGGTAAAAGGATCCCCCAGCGTCGCCAACATCTCCTCAATAGCGCGGTAGGTCTCTTGCCGATCCTTCAGGGGCCGGGAGAGAAACCGTTGCCGCACCTGCCACCAGTTTTGCCCGTTAAACCCCGGATCTACATAGGCTCGATCCACATAGGCCCAGGCCTGCGCCAGCAGTTGCTGCTCTTCTCCCCAGCGACTGGCCTGAACTGGACAGGCATCCATGCCCAAACTCGCCCAGAGCAAACACCCCAGCAGAACAATGCGGATGCCCCAGGCCAACCTTGCTCGGATCCCCCACCATCTCCGATGGAGCCCTGTGTGTCTCAGCTTCTGCACAACCATCTATCCTAAAAAAGTTAAGAAATGTGAACAAAACACAGCATTGAAAAGTCGTCTGGCCTGTCGGGATCGAGATCTGGCTCCCAAAGCTGAGCCTTGCGTCAGGATGGTGTTAAAGAATTGTGTTAGATTGCTGAGTGGAGCAGGCCTGCCCTGCCCTCAAGATCCACTTTTCAAAAACTGCAGGCATCATGAGCAAAGTTTACGACTGGCTAGACGAGCGGCTGGAGATTACGCCTTTCGTCGATGACGCAACCGGGAAATTCATTCCGCCCCACGTTAACATCTTCTACTGCCTTGGCGGCATCACGCTGGTGTGCTTCCTCATTCAGTTTGCCACCGGCTTCGCCATGACTTTTTACTACCGTCCGACGGTGGCCGAGGCCTTTGAGTCGGTCAACTACATCATGACCCAGGTCAACTTCGGCTGGCTGCTGCGCTCCATCCATCGCTGGAGCGCCTCCATGATGGTGTTGATGATGATCCTACACACCTTCCGGGTTTATCTGACAGGAGGGTTCAAGAAGCCTCGCGAGCTGACCTGGGTGACCGGTGTGATCTTGGCGGTGCTGACAGTTTCTTTTGGCGTTACCGGCTACTCCCTGCCCTGGGATCAGGTGGGCTACTGGGCAGTCAAGATCGTCTCCGGTGTGCCCAGTGCGATTCCGGTGGTGGGTGACTTGTTGGTGCAGCTTATCCGTGGCGGCGAAGCTGTCGGCCAAGCGACTCTGACTCGCTTCTACAGCTTGCATACTTTTGTGTTACCCTGGCTGGCTGCGGTCTTCATGACCATGCACTTTCTGATGATCCGCCGCCAAGGGATTTCTGGGCCTTTGTGAGCAAAGTTTGTCTCTTGGCTCCGCAAACGGTGACCCTTTAGCTTCTGGTTTTCAGGATTTTTGCAAGGAGAACTCTCATGGCTATCTCAAAGCAGGTCATAGCGACTGAGGCCATTACCCGCAAAGTTGACCTAGACAACCCCAAGGTTGTAGCCAAGCTGAAGAAAAACATGGGCCATATGACCTATGGTGAGCCTGCTTGGCCCAACGATTTGCTTTTTATGTTTCCGGTGGTGATCCTGGGTACCATCGGTCTAATCGTCGGCCTGGCGGTCATGGATCCCGCAGGGGTGGGCGAGCCGGCGGATCCCTTTGCCACACCGCTGGAAATTCTGCCGGAATGGTATCTCTACCCCGCTTTTCACATTTTGCGTATTGCTCCCAACAAGTTGTTGGGGATTGCTCTGATGTCTGCTATTCCTGTCGGTCTTTTGTTTGTGCCCTTCATCGAAAACGTCAACAAGTTCCAAAATCCGCTGCGCCGCCCGGTGGCGACGACGGTGTTTTTGATCGGCACCTTGGTTACCCTCTACCTGGGTATCGGTGCCACTTTGCCCTTGGATAAGTGGGTCACCTTGGGCTTGTTCTAGAGCTTTAGCTTGAGGGTTTGCTCATCATTATTATTGTCATAGGGTGCAGCAGGTCAGTGGCCAGGCTGCACCTTATATCATCCCTGGAGAGAGCTTTTTGGGGGAGTTCTCCACAAACCTGTGTGCCAAGGGATGGCTGAGCCCGCCGAAATGGTAGTATTTCTACGCCATTGTCTTCAGCTTGACTGCTCATGAGCGCCGCAACTGCTCGAACCTATCGGATCACGGCCCTAGCCGGCGATGGGATTGGCCCAGAAATCATGCGGGTGGGGCGGGCTGTCTTGGATGCGGTTGCTGCCCAGATGGGGTTTTCCATTCAGTGGCAGGAGGGTCTGATCGGCGGGGCGGCCTATGAGGAAACGGGGGATCCCTTGCCGCCAGAAACCCTGAAAATGGCCCAGGAGAGCGACGCCGTCTATCTGGCAGCGGTTGGCGACTTTAAGTACGACACCCTGCCTCCTGAGAAACGCCCAGAACGGGCTTTGTTGGGCTTGCGGGCCGGCCTGGGGCTCTTTGCCAACTTGCGCCCGGTGAAAGTCTTCCCCCAACTGGTGGCGGCCTCTTCCCTGAAGCCGGAGGTTATCGCGGGGATCGACCTGGTGGTGGTACGCGAGCTAACAGGGGGCATCTACTTTGGTCAACCCAAAGGGATCTTCACAGATGCCAAGGGATCCCGGCGCGGCGTGAACACCATGGTCTACAGCGAGGCCGAGGTCGATCGCATCGCTCGTGTGGCCTTCGAACTGGCGCGCAAGCGGCGGCGCAAGCTCTGCTCGGTGGACAAGGCCAATGTCCTGGAGGTATCGCAACTGTGGCGGGAGCGGGTCAATGCCATGGCGGCTGAGTACCCCGACGTGGAACTTTCCCACCTCTACATCGACAATGCTGCTATGCAGTTGGTGCGCTGGCCCAAGCAGTTCGACGTCATCCTCACCGGCAATCTCTTCGGCGATATCCTGTCCGACGAGGCGGCAATGCTGACCGGCTCTATTGGTATGCTGCCCTCGGCCTCCTTGGGATCCTCCGGCCCTGGGGTGTACGAGCCGGTACACGGGTCGGCTCCCGATATTGCCGGACAAGACAAAGCCAACCCCATTGCCCAGGTGCTCTCCGGCGCTCTGCTGCTGCGTTACTCCCTGGAACAGCCGCAAGCTGCCGACCGCATCGAACAGGCGGTAGAGGCCGTTTTGGCACAGGGTTACCGCACCCCAGATATCTATTCCGAGGGAACAACCTTAGTGGGTTGCCGGGAAATGGGAGACAAACTGGTGGCAGCTCTGTCCCAGCAGCAGGCGTCGTAGCCTTGCAAGCAAGATTGAGATGCTTTACCCCCTCCCCCAAAAGGAGAGGGGAGCTACGCCTAACCCGCCTCAGGAAGAAGGTCGATCCCCTCAGTCGTTTCAAGCGCCTCTTCCGGTCGAGAGGTTGTTTCTTGGCAGCGCTCCATAGCTTGCAAAAGCAGGGTTTCCCCTTCTTGCAAGGTTTCGATGCGACAGAGAAGGGCGCGGAATTGAGAAGCCCCCACAAAATCTTTGATGTACCAAGTCATGTGCTTGCGGGCCTGTCGGATGCCACGTTCCCCCTTACACTCCCAGAGGCCCCGCAAGTGTTCTAAAGCCATTTGAATCCGCTCCAGGGAGGTAGGAGCTGGTCTTTCTTGGCCGGTTTTCAGGAAGTAATCGATTTCCCCCACCAGGAAGGGATAGCCCATGGTGCCGCGGGAGCACATCACGCCGTCGGCGCCGGTTTCCTCCAGACACTTTACCGCCGCCGCTGGTGAGAAAATATCCCCATTGGCAATTACCGGAATGCGCAGATGCTCTTTGACACGGCGAATCCAATCCCAACGGGCTTTGCCGTTGAACCCCTGAGCCCGTGTCCGGCCATGCAAAGTCAGCAATTGCGCTCCGGCCTCCTGCAGCCGGTGGGCAAAATCCAGAATGTTGATCTCCTGATCCGACCAACCCAGGCGAGTTTTCACTGTAACAGGTACGGGCACGGCTTTGGCCACCGCTTCCACAATCCGGGCTGCCGTGTCCGGCTCCCGCAGCAGGGCAGAGCCGCCGCCGTTTTTGGTGATCTTGTTCACAGGGCAGCCCATGTTGATATCTACCAAGGTCGCCCCCTCATCCACCGCCATACGGGCTGCTTCCGCCAAAAAGTGGGGTCGGCAGTCGAACAACTGAATGCCGATGGGCTGCTCCCCCTCCCCCACTTCCATAATGCGGGGTAGCTCGCGGGCATAGTGCAACCCCGT
Organism: Synechococcus sp. OH20; assembly: GCF_047502685.1. Classification (NCBI taxonomy): domain Bacteria; kingdom Bacillati; phylum Cyanobacteriota; class Cyanophyceae; order Synechococcales; family Synechococcaceae; genus Synechococcus; species Synechococcus sp. OH20. The sequence continues at coordinate 153,145 of NZ_JANSIQ010000037.1, forward strand.
CGCGTTCACCATTTCGGTGTAGACCAGGCTTTGCGGGGCAAAGCGGCGTACCAGCCCCCGAAACACTTTGTCTGTCACTCCCGACAGGGGCGCCTGAAAGACGCGACTAAAAATCTTCACCCCGCCAATCTCAAGGGGTTGGGCCATTCGAGCTTGCAATTGCGGCGAAAGCTGCAGGCTCATCGGGATCCGGAGAAAGCAACCAGCAACTTATCCTTCTTTATTGACAAAGTAAAGTAGGCCCATGATGCGCGCCCGTTTGATGGCGGCGGACAGCTCCCGCTGCTGCTTGGCGGTCAGGCCGGTGATGCGGCGGGGCAGGATCTTGCCTCGCTCGGTTACAAATTTCTTGAGCAGCTCAACATCGGTGTATTTGATCGGCTCTCCCGGCTTGATGGGAGACAGGCGGCGACGAGCGTAAACCATAGGTCAGGGGAACGGTAAAGCGGCTTGAACTACTTGATCTCTTTATGGACGGTGTGGCGGTTGCACTTGGGGCAGAATTTCTTCAGCTCCAAGCGGGCCGTGGTGTTACGGCGATTTTTGGTGGTGGTGTAGCGGTTCACCCCTGGAGAACGCTTATTGACGTTGGTGCGGCACTCCGTACACTCCAGGGTAATGATGATGCGAGCACCCTTTGCTTTGGCCATGACGGATCCCAAGGTGGAGGAAGTAAAAGCACTTGGGAAACCCCAACCCCAGGGGTTGAGGCTGGAGATGGGTTCACCTCGTAAGCGCGATCACCAATTATCCAACTTTTCTTTGACGGAATCAACCCAGTTTTTGACTTGCTTGCCGGTTTGCTGTCTTAGGCTGCGGGTGTTCCGATCCACGTCCTTGCTCAGGCGCTGCATCTGCTGGGAAAGATCGCGCACTGCCTCGTTGCGTTGGGCTTGGCGCAACAGCTCGCGAGCAGCGGACTTGACGTCCTCGGCGGCGTCCCCCTCCAGGATGTCCTGCAGCAACCGCAGGGCTTTTTCATCCAGGTGGTAGCCCTGCTCCGATTCCACCACCAGGGTGCGCCCGGCGCGGTCGTGGATGCTCTGGCGTTTTTCCTTGTCGAAGAAGGCGAACAGCCCATCGGCCGCCAGGGGCACCAGCAGGGCTTCCGTGAGCACAAATAGGGAGAGCACCCCCTCGCGGGCCAGGGAGCGAACCAGGTGGGGCGGTGCCTCGGTTTCGGGATCCAAGGTTTTGAGGTTCAGCAGCCATTTGCCAAGGCTTTGGCCAGCGGGGCGGGATTGGAAGTAGCCGCGGTTCACCAGCCAGGTGGCGAAGAAGGCGATGTAGCCGGTCATGTCCACGGCGCCCGCATCGGCTCCCACCAGAGAAGCCAAGCCCTGCGCCAGGTAGGAGACCCCCAGCCCCAGCCCAAAATCCAGGGCAAAGGCCCCGATCCGTTTGCCCCAGGGGGCCAGTTTGGGCAGGTTTTCCTCGGCCTGGGGCGAGCTGGCTGCTTGGGAAGCCGGTCGCTCTGCTTGTACAGGAGGCAAGGAGGTTGCCGGGGGCAAGGCGCTGAAAGCTTGCCACTCGCTGGCGTTTTGATCCAGTTGCTCGGTTTTGGGCCGCTCTGGAAATGGAGGCCGTTCAGGATAGGGTCTGGGATCCGTCATCGCAGGTTGAGGCTGTCAGTCCTATCATTCTAGCTAGCAAGGCGGGTCTAGACCCCCACCGGCAGGGGAGCAGGGCTGCGGCGCGGGATCGCGTAGGTCATCCGATCCCGGGCCAGGATTGTGTTGGGAAAAATCGCTTGAGCTTCCGCCAGCAAGTCTTCTAGGGTGATGGGAGCTTCGGGGGTGTAGCGGGGACTGAAGTGGGTGAGGATGAGGGTCTGGGCCTTGGCTTCGGCGGCCACCCGCGCAGCCATGGCGGCAGTGGAGTGCTTGGCGCGCTGGGCCAGTTCGCGATCCGCTTCGGCGTAGGTGGCCTCGTGGATGACCAGGTCAGCAGCACGGGAGAGATCGACGGCGTTGCGGCAGAAGATGGTGTCGGTGCAGTAGGAGAGCTTGCGCCCTGGGATGGGATCCCCCACATAATCTCGCCCGTGGAAGTGGCGGCCCTGCCAGAAGATGGATTGCCCGGCCTTGAGTTGGCCGTAGAGGGGGCCAGGTGGGATCCCGTCTGCCTGGGCCTTGGCCACGTCGAAAGTGCCTGGCCGATCCTGTTCCACCACGCGGTAGCCGAAGGCGGGCACTCGGTGATCCAGGGGCGCGCAAAAAACCCAATATTCTGGATCCTGAAGAATGAGACCTGTTTCTACGGTGTGAACCCGGAAGGAATAGGGGATCCGCGTCTCGCTGTAGCGCAGCACCGCCTTCAGGTACTCTTCCAGGCCGGGGGGGCCGTAGATGTCGATGTGTTGGGGGGTACTGCCCAGGCCACAGGAGGCCAACAGCCCCGGCAGGCCGTAGATGTGATCCCCGTGCATGTGGGTGATGAAAATGCGGCGCAACTGGCTGGGGCGCAGCTCGTCTAGCCGCAACAGTTGGTGTTGGGTGCCCTCGCCACAATCAAACAGCCACCATTCCGACCGCTGCGGAAACTGCACCGCCACGCCAGAGACATTGCGCTGGCGGGTGGGCATGCCGGAGCTGGTGCCCAAGAAGGTAACACGAATGGCGTTGGGATCCGTCACAAGGGCAGAACGGTAAAGTTGAAGGAATGGGATCCCTAGCTTATCAACTGTTCCTGCCGCGCGCAGGGAAAAGACGGCCCAAAACCCTTGTTAGGATGAAAAGTAAGTGTCAGCTTTCCCGCCATGATCACCTTGACCGAGAGCGCCATCCAAGAGCTAAAACGCCTGCGCAGCAAGTACGAGAAAGAGGGATCCCAGCCCATCCTGCGGCTGGGGGTCAAGCCCAGCGGCTGCTCTGGCCTCTCTTACGTGATGAACTTCGAGCCCCAGGCCAACCCTGATGACCATACCTTTGACTTTGGCGATATTCGGGTGGCAGTGGATCCCTTGAGCATGACTTTGATCCAGGGCCTCACCGTCGACTTTTCCGAGGATCTGTTGGGGGGCGGTTTCAAATTCAAGAACCCCAACGCGGTGGCTAGCTGTGGCTGCGGCACTTCCTTTGCCACCGCCGAAACTGCCGCTGCCGTCGGCCATTGATCACATCCTGCCGGACGACTCTAGGCTAGGCAGGCGGAGTACAAAACACGTCCACCCGTCCTCGCTGCTGACTCGAACGTGGCCCTTGAGATGCTCCACCCACTGCTTCACCAAAGCCAACCCCAGGCCGCTACCTGGCTGGGCCCAGGGATCTGCAGTGGGCACGCGGTAGAAGCGCTCGAAGAGGCGGGGCAGATGTTCCGGCTCGATCTGAGCGCTGTTGCCGATCTTAAACTCAACCCCTCCAGGGATTGGCTGAACCCCTATACGGATCGTGCCACCTGGCTGGGTAAACTTGCAGGCATTGTCCAGCAGTTCTTTGAGGATCTGGGTCAGGAGCTGCGGATGGCTGTAAAACCGCCAGGGGGAGGGGGGCAGATCCCCCACCTGCAGCGTGAGGGAGCGGGCCTGGGTGCATTGCTGCGCCGACTCGATCAAGCTGTGCCAGAGGTGGGGCAGGTCAATAGCTGCAACGGCAGAGCCCAGGTCTTTCCCTTCCAGGCCCTGCAGATCCAATAGGCGGTTGATGAGCTGGATTTCGGCCTCGCACTCCTGCAGGGCAATGTCCCGGTATTGCCGCTGCTTCTCGTTGAGGGGGATGCGGCCCAGGAGTTCCAGGGCTAGCTTGATCTTGGTCAAAGGCGTGCGCAGCTCGTGGGAGACCGTGGCCAGAAAGTGGTCTTTGAGGCGGTTGAGCTGCTCCAGATCTGCCACCTGGCAGGCCAGTTGGGCGGTGCGCTCCTGCACCTTGGCTTCCAGTTCCTGGTTAAGCTGCTGCAGACGGCGCTGGGCCTGGTTGGCTTGCAGCAAGTGGCGCAGGCGCCGCTTCAAAACCGACCAGTGGATGGGCTTGGGGATGTAGTCGCTGGCACCGGCGGCAAAGGCCTCACTGACAAAGGCTTCGTCTGCCAAAGCTGTGAGGATTAAAATCGGCATGTCGGGGTTTTGGGCGTGGAGGCGACGGCAGCACTCAAACCCATCCAGATCCGGCATCACCGCATCCAGGAGCACCATGTCCGGCTGATGGCGGCTTATGACTTCTAGACAAGCCAAGCCGCTGTCCGCTTCCACAACTTGGTAGCCTTCCCGCTCCAGGGCATAGCGAGCCAAAAGCCGCTGGCTGGGATCATCGTCGGCAATCAGCAGCAGCGGCTTTTCCTCGGCCCCAGAGGAGCCCTCTCCCTGTCGGGGGAGGAGATCTGCCACAGGATTGGCATTAAGCTTCTGCATGGGTACTGGCAACAGGAGAAGGCCCAGACGCGGCAGCCGATAACTCCAGGGTAACTCGCTGGTACTCGGCTTCCAACCGTTGCAAGGCCTGCTTCAGGGTATCCCAGTTTACAAAAGCGGGAGAGGGGTGGCGAGAGAGGTTCTCCAGCTCCTGACACATCTGAGCTAGCGACTTGGCCCCCAGGGTGCTGCTGCTGCCCTTGAGGCGGTGGGCCAGTTGGGCCACGGTTTGGGCATCTTGCCGCTCCAGAGCCTGGCGCAGGGATCCCAGCAGGGCCTGGCTGTCTTGCTGGTAGGTTTGCACCATCTCCTGCCAGTCTTCGGGGGATCCCAGCATGCTGCGTAGGCTGGCCAGGGTGTCGGGATCCAAGGCTGGCTCCGGTTTTTCTTCCGTGCAAGAAGAAGAGATTTCCTGCAAAGCGCGCTCCAGCACAGCCGGCTGCAGGGGCTTGGTCAGGTAGCCGTCGACGCCGGCGGCCTCGGCAGCAGCACGGCTTTCCAGGAAAGCATCGGCGGTGAGGGCAAGGATGCGTGGCTGGCGATCTGGGGGAAGTTCGCTGCGGATGCGGCGGGTGGCGGCCAGGCCGTCCAGCTCCGGCATGTGCAGATCCATCAAGACCAGGTCGTAGGCGCGCAGTTGCAGCGCCTGCAGAGCTTCCAGGCCGTTGGCCACGATGTCCGGCTGATAGCCCAGCCGCTCCAGCATTAGGCGGATGACTTTTTGGTTGACGGGGTTGTCCTCGGCTACCAAGATGTGCAACGGGCAGCGGCTGGCCAAAGGAAGCTGGGGTTCCAAGTTGGAAGTAACGGCAGGCACTTTTTCCTGGCAAAGCAGAGCCCGCAGTTGCGAGGCCTTGACTGGCTTGCTCAGGGCAGGAAAAGAGCCAGAACTTGCCAGAGCCGCGCTGCGGGCCACCAGCAGCAAAGGCCTCAGGGGGGGCTGCTCCTGCTGCAGAGCCTTGGCCAGGGCCAGTCCATCGCCGTCAGGCAGGCTGGTATCCACCAGGGCCAGCTCAAAAGTCTGGGCCTTGGCCAGGGCTTGGGCTTCTGCTGCAAAGCTGCAGGCCGTTACCTGCATCCCCCAGGCCTGGAGCAGGCGAGCCAGGAGCTGCCGTTGGCTGGCGTTGTCTTCCACCAACAAAACCCGCTTGCCGGCTAGAGCAGCATCGAGGGCTGGGGCTGCCAAGAGGGCCGGATCCGGAACACGCAGCGGGACACGGAAACCAAAGGTGGATCCCTGGCCCGGCTGGCTTTGCACCCAGATCTCTCCGCCCATCAGTTGACAGAGGCGCTGGCTGATGGCCAAGCCCAAGCCCGTGCCGCCGTAGCGGCGGCTAATGGAGCTGTCCACCTGGCTGAAAGGCTTGAAGAGGCGATCCTGCTTTTCCGGCGGGATGCCGATGCCGGTGTCTTGCACCTGGAAGCTCACCCACTGCTCCTGGGCCTCGACGCTTACCACCACTTCTCCCTGCGGGGTGAACTTGATGGCGTTGCTGAGGAGATTGGCCAGGATCTGGCGCAGGCGGTTGGGATCCCCCACCAGGCTGGCTGGCAAGCTGGGATCCACCCAGGCCACCAGCTCCAGATCTTTGCTCTGGGCTTGGGCGGCCATGAGATCCAAGAGCTCCTCCATGAGCTGGGGCAGGGAAAAGGGCGTTTCTTCCAGCTCCAATTTCTGAGACTCGATCTTGGAGAAATCCAAAATGTCGTTGATGAGGCTGAGCAGCACCTCGCTGCCGTAGCGGATGGTCTGCACCCAATCCCGCTGCTGCGGATCCAGGGGGGTATCCAGCAACAGGCTGGCCATGCCCATGATGGCGTTGATGGGCGTGCGGATCTCGTGGCTCATGGTGGCCAAGAATTCGCTCTTGGCGCGGTTGGCCGCCTCGGCAGCTTCCATAGCCGCCTTCATCTGCTCTTCCGTCTGCTTGGCCAGGGTGATGTCCCGCCCGGCAGCGTAGGCCAGGGATCCCGCCAGAGAGGCGCGCCACTCGATAAAGCGGTAGCTGCCGTCTTGGGTGCGGTAGCGGTTGACTAAGCCATCCAGGCGTCCTTCTTGCAGCAGCTTTTGCATCGCCTTCTGCGTGGCCAGCAGATCTTCCGGGTGCACCCATTCCCAAAAGGAGTGCTGCTGCAGCTCCTCGAGGGAACGGCCCAGAACAGTCTCCCAAGCAGGGTTGAGGCGGCGAAAATACCCCTGCTCGTCGGCAATGCAGAGCAAGTCCAAAGCTACCGAGAAGAATTGCTCCAGCTCTGCTTCGGCCTGCTTGCGGGCGGTGATATCGACGGCGGTAAACACCCAGCAAGGGATCCCGCGCAGCACCAGCGGCTGGACGAAGACGTCTTCCCAAAACTCCCGGCCATCCCGCCGTTGCCAGTGCCACTCAAAGCGGGCAGATCCCTGCTGGCGGGCCTGCTCCAGGTGAGGCTGCAGCGAGAACCCCCTTCCCTGCAGGGCCTGGCGATAGGGGGACTGCTCCAAAACGTCGAAGGCCCGCAGCTCCTCCAGGCTAGAAAATCCATAGGCGGCAAGGGCGCGCGGATTAGCCTCCAAGATCTCGCCCGTTTCGGCATGGCGAATGAGGATGGCCACGGCAGCATTTTCAAACAGGGCGCGGAACTTCTGCTCGCTCTCTTGCAGGGCTTGCTGTGCCTGCACCCGCTCCGTGATGTCGCGAATGATGAGCACCACTTCCTGCGCATTCAGAGGGGCAATGCGCACCTCCTCGTGGCGCACCTCGCCATCGATTTCCAGGCTTTGCTCGTAGCGCTGCAGGGTTTGGGTGGCCAGGGCTTGGCGAATATAGGCAAGCCGCCGCTCCGCCAGGTCTGGGGGCAGGAGTTCGTGGGGTGAGCGCCCCAGGTAAGTTTCTGGCAAGCCGTAGGGCCGCACCTCCCCCCCACAGCTCACTCCCAGGCAAACGCCCTGGCTATCGAGGTGAAAGATGAGATCCGGGATGGCCGCCAAAATAGCTCTTTGCCTTTCCTCGGCAGCTTTGAGCTCCAGCTCGGCCTGCTTGCGCTCTGTGATGTCCCGCACCAAGACGTAGAGCTTCTCGCTGCCGTGGGCAACGATACAGGCCCTGCGATACTGCCGCACCCCGCCTGGCAGCTCGATCTCGTACTCCAGGTATTCGACGCTCTGGTTGGCCAGAGCCCGCCTTCCCAGAACCTCGCATTGCTCCCTCAACGCAGCAGGCAAAATCTCCTGGAGCCGACGGCCAATGTAGTCCTCGGGGGGGCGCAGAGTGGCGAAGTAGCGGGGCGGCTTGCAGTCGAGGATGCGACCGTCGGCAGCGATCTCCAAAACCATATCCGGGATTGCCTCGTAGAGGGCGCGGTAGCGGGACTCGCTTTCCCGCAGTGCCTGCTCCCGATCGACCTGCTCTGTGATGTTGCGGCTGGTGATCAGGATCCCGTCCCCCACCGGCACCACCTGGTGGTGGAGCCAACGGGCCCGCAAGCCCGGCTGGCCGGAGATGGGAAACTCCTCTTCCAGGGGGATGCGGGTTTCCACCACCCGCTTGTATTTTTCAAAAAAGCCAGCCGTGCGGTTGATGGGCAGCAGCTCGCACAGCCTTTGGCCGAGGATCTCCTCCCGGCGGCGGGAAATCAGCTCCTCCCCCTTGGCGTTGACATCTACAAAGACAAAATCCGCAATCTCGCCGGTAAAAGGATCCCGCACCGCCTCCAAGAGATAGATGGCATCTAAGCTGGCTTCCAGCGCTGCGCGGAAACGGGCCTCTGGGCTGGAAGTTGGCAGCGATCCCTTGAAAATGAGCTTGAAAACTCTCTTAAAGAGAGGGATCCGCCGCCGGAGCCAGCCAAGCCCTAGAAGTGCTCCGAGAACCAAAACAATCCCCCCAAGCATAAAGCTGGCCCAGCCCGGCAGCATTATCTCTATCCCCAGCTCTTTTCTGGTGGCGGCTGCTTCCAGCTTATCTTCTGGTTTCCGCAGAATCGCTCAGTTAAGTTGCGGAAAAAAGCTGCCCTACCCTGCCCTGGGAAAAAGCTTTTGGCAAAGGAGGAAACCATGGAAGCTAGCCGGTTAACGGGGGCGCCAGCGGCGGTAGAGTTTTTCCAGATCTACCCAGACCATCACTACTGTGCTAAAGCCGACGCAAATGAGCAGCTCAGTGAGGGTCAGTTCTTCTGTCCCGAAAAAGTCGCGTAGGAAGGGCACATAGAGCAGGGCCAACTGCAGCAGCAAAGTGGTCAACACCGCCCCCAGCAGGTAGGGGTTGGAAAAGGGGTTGAGCTCGATGGTCAGCTTGTCATTAGAGCGAACCGCCAGCGCATGGCCCATCTGGGCAATACACAGGGTGGTGAAGACCATCGTGCGCCAGTGAACGATGTAGGCTTCCACAATCGCCATCATGAGGATCGTCGCCAAGCCAAAGACGACGCCAATGCGCACCATGTAGGCGCCGAGCCCTTGGGCAAAGATGCTTTCTTTGGGGTTGAAGGGGGGGCGCTGCATCACCCCCGGCTCCGCCGGCTCCATTGCCAAAGCCAGAGCAGGCAAGCCGTCGGTTACCAAGTTCATCCACAGGATCTGTAGGGGCGTCAGCGGCACGTCCTCTAGGCCCAGAAGGGGTGCAGCAGCCACGGTCAACACCTCGCCGATGTTGCTACCCAGGATGTATTTCACGAAGCGGCGGATGTTGCTGTAGACCACCCGCCCTTCTTCAATGGCCGCCACGATGGTGGCAAAGTTGTCGTCCAGCAGCACCATGTCGCTGGCCTCTTTGCTGACATCGGTACCGGTGATGCCCATGGCAATGCCGATATCCGCTTGGCGCAGGGCAGGGGCGTCGTTGACGCCATCGCCGGTCATGGCCACAAACTGGTTTTGCTTTTGCAGGGCCTGCACGATGCGCAGCTTGTGTTCGGGAGCCACGCGGGCGTAGACGTTGACCCTCTGCACCTTCTCCATCAGCTCCTCAAAGCTGAGCCGGGAGAGGGTGCGCCCATCAATGGCCTGGTTCTCGGAGTCGAGGATGCCCAGCTCGCGGGCAATAGCGATGGCGGTGAGTTGGTGATCGCCGGTAATCATCAGGGTGCGGATCCCGGCCTGGCGACAGCGGGCCACCGCTTCCCGCGCTTCGGGCCGCGGTGGATCGTACATGCCCACTAGGCCCAGCCACACCAGGTTGCGCTCGATCTCCTCCAGGTTCTCCGGGATCCGCTGCAACTGCTGAGTGGCCACCCCCAAAACCCGGATGCCCTGAGCTGCCAAGCGGTTGTTGGCGCCCAAAATGGCCTGGCGATCGGCTTCTGAGAGCATCTGCCAAGTTCCGCTTTTCTGGATATAGGTGCACTGCTCCAACACCAGCTCGGCGGATCCCTTAACGTAGACGCGGTAGCTGCCCTCCTCTTGCACCACCACGCTCATGCGCTTGCGTTCCGAGCTAAAAGGGATCTCCTGCACCCGCGGGTGCTGCTCTTGCAAAGAGGCCTTCTGCAGGTTGGCCTTGGCGGCAGCCACCAGCAGGGCGGCCTCGGTGGGATCCCCCAGGATCGACCAGGTGGGGGCAGCGCCGCGCTGGGCTGAGAGATTGGCTTGCAACAGGGCATCGTTGCAGAAGACCACCGCCCTGAGAAAGGCCTGCAAATCGGGGGCACGCTGGGGATCGATGGGCTGGCCGCCGCAGTAGAAGGATCCCTTGGGAATGTAACCGCTGCCGCTGACCTGGTAGTGGCGCTCGGGGGTGAGGATGTCGGTAACCACCATCTTGTTTTCGGTGAGGGTGCCGGTCTTGTCGGAGCAGATGGTGGTGACGGATCCCAGGGTCTCTACGGCCGGCAGGCGGCGGATCAAGGCGTTGCGGCGCACCATGCGCTGGGTGCCGATGGCCAAGGTAACCGTGATTACAGCCGGCAGCCCCTCCGGCACCACCGCCACGGCCATGCTGAGGGAAGTTTCCAGCAGCGCGGTGAAAGGCGCCATGCTCCCGGCCTGGAGCAGCCCCACGATCACCACCAGCGCCACCAAGGCCAGGGATCCCGACACCAGCACATTACCCAACTGGCTCATGCGCCGCTGCAGGGGAGTGGGCTCGTTTTCCACCGTCTGCAGCAGCCTGGCCACCTTGCCCAGCTCCGTGTTCATGCCGGTGGCAGTAACCAAGAGGATCCCTCGCCCCTGCAGCACCTCGGTGCCCATAAAGGCCATGTTGCGCCGCTCGCCCAGCTCTGTGTCTTCGGGGAGGACACAATCAGCCTGCTTGGTGACCGGTACCGCCTCTCCGGTCAGGGCCGCCTCTCGCACCTGTAGGTTCACCGCTTCCGCCAAGCGCCCATCGGCTGGGATCTGCACCCCCGCTTCCAGCAGCACCCGATCCCCTGGCACCAACTGGCTGGCGGGGATCTCCTGCCACAGCCCGTCCCGCTGCACCCGCACGCTGGGGGAGGCCAGCTTTTTTAGGGCCGCCAGCGCTTTTTCCGCCCGGCTTTCTTGCAAGTAGCCCAGCAGACCATTGAGGCCGACGATCAACAGAATGGCCAGAGCATCTTTGGGGAACTCGCCTTCCTGCAAGTCCAGAGTCGCTGAGATCGCCGCCACGGCGATCAGCATCAGCAGCATAACGTTGCGGAATTGGTCGAGAAAGAGCTGCCAGGCGCTGCGGCCAGAGGTGGAGATCAGCTCGTTGGGGCCGAATTCCCGCTGCCTCTGGATCACTTGCTGAGCGGTGAGGCCACGATCGGGATCGGTGTGCAACTTCTGGATGGCGGCGGCAAGGGGGAGGCTATGCCAGGCAGAAACCGAAGAAAGAGGGGATCCAGCCGGTGGGATCATCGCGACCACTCGAGGGTTCTTGCCGAATTTTGACATATTCCCCGTCCCGGCGGAGCCGCTGTTGCCGGGCAACACTGCGCAAACAGCCCCTAGACAGCCGTTTGGGTTTTTCGGTGCTCTCGCCGCTATGCAAGCCAAAAGCCGCCCCACCGGCTTGCCTCCGCGTAGGGGCAGAACGGGGCTCCAGACCCAACTTTTCGGCCACAAGAGCAAACTGCTGCTGGAGCGAACCCTGGATATCTCTAGCGCAAGATTTCAGAATCCAAAACAGGCTCTGTCTGGGTGACGCGATAGTAGCCGGCCTGGGTACGAACCGAGGCCTGGTAGGGGCTGGGCAGATCCAGCGAGCGCAGGGGTGGGATGTTGGCGCGCTGGTTGAGCAAAGTGGTGAAGAAGGCGGTGGTTCGCCGGGCCTGGGAGCGCACCACCTCTTCAGGGAAAATCACTGGATCCACATCTTTACCCCTATCTAGCAGGATCTCATCCAGGGCATCCCCCACTGGGTAGGAAGGATAGGCGATTTGGGCAAAAGCGGATCTAACCGGGAGCCCAGCAGCTAGACAACCCAGAACAATGGCTAAGGCCAGACGCATGTGCCGTGATTCCTCCTACGCTACAGCTTGTTCCTCAACACCGGAAAAAAAGCGAGATTTGGGCGTTGCCCACCAACTTTTACCCCCGGGGAGCCTACCTGTTGACCGGCAGCTAAGGCGGATTCTACTCGACATGCCTCAATTGGCAACCACTTGCAGCCCCCAACATGACAAGGGATCCCGCCGCCGACTAGGATCAAGATGCTCTGCTTGGGATCCATAAGCCTGTGAGTGTTCGCGTTCGCCTTGCCCCCAGTCCAACTGGAAATTTGCACATCGGCACCGCCCGGACGGCAGTGTTTAACTGGCTGTATGCCCGCCGCCACGGCGGCCAGTTCATCCTGCGCATTGAAGACACCGACCGCGAGCGCTCTTCCCCCCGCTACACCCGCAACATTTTGGCGGGGCTGGCCTGGCTGGGGCTGGACTGGGACGAAGGGCCCATCTACCAATCCAACCGCATCGCCCGCTACCAAGCGGTGGTGCAGCAGCTTTTGGAACGGGGGCTGGCCTACCGCTGCTACGTCAGCGAGGCGGAGCTGGAAGCAATGCGCGCCGCCCAAAAGGCCGCCGGCAAAGCCCCTCGCTACGACAACCGCCACCGCTTTCTCACCGAGGAACAGCGCCGCGACTACGAAGCCGAGGGCCGGCAGCCGGTGATCCGCTTCAAGATCGAGGAGCCCCTGGAGGTGTCCTGGATGGATCTCATCCGCGGCCCCATCACCTGGAACACCCAGGACTTGGGGGGGGATATGGTGATCGCGCGGGCGGATGGCTATCCTCTCTACAACTTGGCGGTGGTGGTGGACGACATCGACATGGGCATTACCCACGTCATCCGCGGCGAAGACCACATCGGCAACACACCCAAACAGATCTTGCTCTACCGCGCTCTGGGGCATGAACCGCCGCAATTTGCCCATTCCCCCCTCATCCTCAACCCAGAAGGGAAGAAGCTCTCCAAGCGGGATGGGGCGACCTCGGTAACAGAGTTTCAGCAAATGGGCTTTTTGCCGGAGGCCCTCAAAAACTACTTGGCTTTGCTCAGTTGGTCGCCCCCAGATGGGGAAGAGCTTTTCTTGTTGGAAAAGGCAGCTACACAGTTTGACTTCGACCGGGTCAACCGGGCCGCTGCTCGCTTCGATTGGGACAAGCTCAACTGGATCAACAGCCAGTACATCAAGCAGCTCTCGCCGGCAGAATTGGTGGAGCGGCTGACGCCCTTTTGGCAGGCGGCGGGGTTTGACCTGGGATCCGTGCCGGATCCCGGTTGGCTGGAGGATGTGGCTCGCCTCGTTGCCGAGGGCATCGACCGCCTGACCGAGGCCCCTCCCCTCAGCCGCTTTTTGTTTCAAGAGCCCCTTAGCTATACCTTGCCAGCTTTGGAACAGTTGCGCCTGCCGGGGGTGGCGGAAGCCATGGCGGCCACGGCGGCCACGTTGGCCGCTGCCGAGTTGCCCCAGCCCGTTGCCGCAGACAGCCTGAAGCCGCTGGTGGAGCAAGTAACCAAAAGTCAGGGTATGAAAAAGGGCTTGCTGATGAAAAGCTTGCGGGCCGCCCTGACAGGGGATCTGCAGGGGCCAGATTTGATGGCCTCTTTTGCGCTGCTGCAGCGGCGGGGCTGGGCTTTGGGGCGGCTGGAGGCGGTGCAGAAGTTGGTTGCCTGACTGAAGTTTTGAGTTTGCTCAAGTTTTTGATTGCTTGCTGCTATGCCTTTGCAGGCTTGTGTCGATCCAGATTCCTCGTTGTTGATCCAGCTCCAAGCTGCCAACCAAATCGTCCAGGAACTGGTGCTTCTCTCTTCCCAGGGATCCTCAGAAGCGGCAGAGCCGGAGGTGCTGGAGCAGGGCTTGCGCAGGTTGGCCCAGACCCTGGTGCAGCAGATGGTGAGCCGCTTGGGCGTGGCCTCCGCCCGCCTTTGGTTTTTCGACCCGCAGGAGGGCTGCTTTCAGTCGGTGGCCCATGCCGGCCTGGTCAGCCCTGCCCACGATCAAATTGAGCGGATCTACCCCGATGACAGCCCTATGGGACAGGTGGCCCAGCAAGGGTTGCCCCTCTTGAGCAACAACCCGGATCAAGAAGCCTGGATGCCTGCCCCGGAGTGGGTGAGGGCTAATGGCCTGCGGGGCTTTGTCGCCCACCCCATTAACCGCGGGGAGGAGCGGCTGGGCGCTTTGGCCCTGCTGAGCCGGATCCCTCTGCAGGCCAGCTTTGTGGAGGTGGTAAAGTTCCTCTGCTCCTATACGGCCAGCGCCATCATCAATGCCAAGCTGCTGGAGCGCAGCCGCCGGCAGGCGGTGCGGGAGGCGTTGCTCAACCGCATCACCAGCACTGTTCACCGCTTTTTGCAGTGGGATCAAATCGTCAGCACTGCCCTGAGGGAGCTACAACAGGCCTTTCTCCCGAAAGGCGTGCAGGGGCTGAGCCGCTGCTGTTTTTACAGCCTCAACCCGGATCAGCAGACGGTTCAGGTCACCCACGAAGCCCTGAGCCCTGGGCTAGCCCCTTGCCTACGAGAGGTGTACCGGATCCAAGACTTTGGCTCGCTGTGCGAGCGCTTGCGGGCGGGGCAGGTGGTGCAAATTGCCTTGCCTCTGCCGCCGGATGGAGATCTCCTGCCGCCGGCGGGTCTGGCTGCCTTCCAGGCGCTACAAGCTCGCTCGGCGGTGCTGATCCCGGTGCAGTCGGTGGGAGCGGAGATCGGCGGGCGGGATCCCTATAGAGGACGGCCCGGTGTGCAGGGGGGGATGATCGGGTTACTGGGGGTATACATCACTACACCCCATCCTTGGCAGCCGGAGGAGATCGACCTGTTGCGCTCGGTGGCCTATCAACTGGCGATTGCCCTGACCCGTTCCAGCTTGTTCGAGCATGCCCATCAGCAGACGGAACGGCTGGCGCTGTTGCACTCGATCACAGCGGCGATTCGCTCCAGCCTGGATCCCACCACCCTCTTCCACGCGATCACCCAGCAGATCGGGGCGGCTTTTCAGGCGGATGTGTGTATCTTGGCCCTTTGGCAGCCGGAGCAGGAGCTCCTGTGCCCCGTGGGCCTCTATGCGCCGCAGCTTAATCCGTCCGTTCTCGTGAGCTGCACGGAGTCCTCGTTGGATGCCCTGCTGATGGGATCCCCAGAACTCTCGGAGACAATTCAGGCCAGGTTGCGCTGGGCAGCCGGTCTGTTGGCCACCTTGAAGGAGCCGGTGGTGGTGCCGGATGACTTGCAGCCGCAGCGGCAGGGAAGTGGGCTGTTGTGGGTACCTTTGTATGACCATCCGCAGCGGCAGCAGGAGCTGTTGGGGGGGATTGCCCTGCTGCGCGGCTCCCGGATCCCTTCTCCTTGGCAGCCGGAGGATCTGGAGTTGGCGGAAGCCGTGGCCGAGCAGGCAGGGATCGCCCTCAAGCAGGCGCAACTGTACGAGCAGACCCGCATCTCGGCCCAGCGGGAAAGCCTGTTGCGCCAGCTCGCCCAGCGCCTCAGCGGCACCTATGATCCCCAGCAGGTGGTGCAGATTGCCCTCGAGGGTATGGCAGAGGCTTTGCAGGTGGATCGCTGCGATTTTATCGCGCCCCCTGCAACTCCGCAGCCTTCATCTGCTTCTCCCCCAGAGCCCCTGGCCATTCACCAGGAGTATCGTCGTCAGCCGGGGATCCCTTCCCAGGTGGGACAGACTCTGCCCCCTGAGCTGGGCCAGCTCATCTGGGCCAATTGCTACCGCCAGCTAGACACATTGCTGATTGCCGATGTCCACACCTTCCCGCTGCCTGCCCACACACGCCAAAGTCTGCTCCAGAACGGCATCCGCTCCCTGCTGGCTGTGCCGATAGTCACCGATGCTCGCCAGGTGGCCGGGGTGCTCTGTGCGTTCATGCCGTCGGTTGAGCCCGGCAAAACCGCCGATGCCGTCGGACTTGCTCCCGGAGACGCGGACTTGGTGAACGCGCTGGCGGACATTACGGCAGTGGCCTTGCAGCGGGCCTCCTTCTACGAGCAAGTTCGCCGTCAGGAGGCGACAGCAGCAGCTTTGCGGGGTCTAACCGAGGGGCGAGAGGCGGAAAGTCGTCGCTTGGCCGCCGATCTCCACGACCAAACCTTGGCGGATCTGGGAGCTTTATCTCGCCAGATTCAGGAGCTCTCTGGGGATCCAGCCGTTGGCCCCGCTGTCCAGACCCAGTTACAGGCCATGAGCGCCCAACTGAGGGAAACCATGGCCGAGTTGCGGGGGATCGTGGAAGATTTACAGCCGACGGCCATGCGGGCCTTTAACCTGGGCCCGGCCCTGCGCAGCCTCCTGGAACGGGCCGCCCAGCGATCCCCGCATCCCCTCCTCACCCGTTTCGACAACCAAGCCGATGGCCTGCTCTCCCGCCTCAGCCCCGCCTGCCAGAGCAACATTTTCCGCATCGTGCAGGAGGCCCTCAACAACATCGTCAAACATGCAGGGGCACGGCGCATCGATCTCATCATTCAGCCCCGGCAGGATACTCAGGCTCTCTGCACCCACTTGGAGCTGAAGATCATCGACGATGGCTGCGGTATGCCGGAATCCAAGGGTGGGGCCGATCCCATGCCTGGCCATGGACATGGGCTGCTCAACATGCGCTACCGAGCCGAGTTGATCGGGGCCGCCATTGCCTGGCGTAACCGCCGCTTCGGCAGTGGCACGGTCGTGGAGCTGCGGATTCCCTTGCCCCCGACTCCCTAATTTCGTCTCCGGCCCCGCCCATTGACAAGGTAGCGGATGCAGCATTTTCGCTCTCAACCTGTTCTATAGTCATTGAAGCCTAGGGGATCCCCGGTTATCTGACCTATCTATGGGGGGATCCGCCGGCAAGACGGAGTTTTCACGCTGCGAGGAGAAGCATCGGTGGCCTATCGTGTGACTTTGATTCCTGGGGATGGCATCGGCCCGGAAGTGACCAAGGCGATGACCACGGTTTTGGAGGCTACCGGGGTTGGGTTGGAATGGATCCCGGTAGAGGCAGGGGTGGAGGTGATCGAGAAATACGGCACCCCCTTACCGCCCCACGTATTGGAGTCGATCCGAGAGACCAAGCTGGCCATCAAAGGGCCCATCGGCACCCCCGTGGGCACCGGCTTTCGCTCGGTGAATGTGGCCATCCGCAAAGAGCTAGACCTCTACGCCAACCTGCGTCCGGCCAAGTCCATCCCGGGGATCAAAAGCCCCTTTCAAGACATTGACCTGGTGGTGGTGCGGGAAAACACCGAAGATCTCTACGCCGGGATCGAGTTTGAGCAGGGCACACCGGCAGCCATCCAAGCGCGGGAAGCCATGATGCGCCTTTCCGGCAAACCCATCCGCGAGGGATCCGCCATCGGCATCAAGCCCATCTCAGACTTCGGCAGCCGCCGCATTGTCAAGTTTGCCTTCGAATACGCCCGCCAAAACGGCCGCAAAAAGGTAACTGCCGTCCACAAAGCCAACATCATGAAGTTCACCGACGGCCTGTTTTTACAGGTGGCGCGGGAGGTTGCCCAGGAGTACCCCGACATCGAGTTTGAAGATCGCATCGTGGACAACATGTGTATGCAATTGATGCAGAAGCCGCAGCTCTACGATGTGCTGGTGCTCACCAACCTCTACGGGGACATCATCTCGGATCTGTGCGCCGGCATGATCGGCGGGCTGGGGGTGGCGCCAGGGGCCAACATCGGGGATGGCATTGCGGTTTTTGAGGCCATCCACGGCTCGGCGCCCAAGTATGCCGGCCAAAACAAGGTCAACCCCTCTGCCCTTATCCTCTCCGGGGCCATGATGCTGCGCTACCTGGGCGAGCGGGAAGCCGCCGCGAGGGTAGAAGCGGCAGTGCGGTCGGTCATTGCCGAAGGCAAATACGTCACCTATGACCTGGCGCAAGGGGATCCCGTCGGCACGCAAGAGATGGCCGAGGCCATTGCCGCTCGCGTGCAGGAGATGGCCCCCCGCGAGTCCTAGCTCCCCTCTCTCAAGGGGTGAGGGCTCAATAGCCCAAAACCGGATCCACCACCCCCAGCAAAGGTTCCCCCAGCCGAAAGCGGCGCACATTTTCCCGCACCCGCTCGGACAAGGCCGGGACAATCATGGCATCGGTAATGGCTGTGTGGGGGGTAATGAGGCAATTGGGCAAGCTCCAGAGGGGATGCCCAGCCGGCAAGGGCTCAGGATCCGTGACATCCAAGGCGGCCCCGCGAATCACCCCCTGTTGCAGAGCGGCCACCAAGTCGGGGGTCACGATGTGTTTGCCTCTTGCCACATTCACCAGCCAACACTGGGATCCCATCTGCTCCAGCTCCCGCCGGGCGATGATCCCCTCTGTTTCCGGGGTGAGGGCCAAGGCCAGGATCACCACATCCGCCCCTGCCAACACCGCCTGCCGCTCTGCCAGCGTCACCACCCGGCTGGCTCCTGGCAAGGGATCCGCCCTGCGCCGCACCACGTCAATGGAACAGCGGAAGGGCTGTAACAACTGGATCAGCGCCTGGGCAATGCCCCCCGCCCCGAAGATGACTACGCGGCTGCCCCAGAGGCTGGTGCCGGATCCCGGCTGCCAAGTCTGAGCCAAAGCGCGGATCTTCAGATCCCGCAGGCCGGCCAAGGTGAGGGCCAGGGCATGTTCGGCCACCGCCTGAGCGTACACCCCCTTACCGCAGGTCCACACATAGGCGGGATCCAAAACCCCTGCCTGGGCAAAAGGTTCCACCCCTGCCCAGGGCAACTGCACCCAGCGGATCCCCTTTCCTTCGGCAAGACACTGCTTGAGCTTGGGCACGTCAAAGGCATCTGCCCACACCAGCGCCTCCGCTTCGGCCAACGGCACCAGCTCTCCACCCCCTGCCAAAACGGCCTCTTGCAGCCAAGGACGCAGATCCCCAGGTTCGACGGCAATACGCCTGCCTTGGATGCCCATCGGAGCGCTTGAAGAAGACTTTCCCTTTGCCAGGATATCGCCGGCAGAAGGGGAAAAGCCTCAGGGGTCGGCCATCGACGGCAACTGTTAAGGGATCCCAAAGGGAGGATGGGAAGGACTGCCAGAATCGCTAGGTTGGGGACTGGTGCCCTCGGTTGTTGTTCTTTGTGCTGTCATGAGCCTTTCTGAGTTTTTAACCTTGGTGCTGCTGCTCTTTCCGGGCATTTTGCTCTCTTTAATTTTGATGGCCACCTTTGCCGCCGGCGGATAGGGGCTACCACAAGTGTCGTCGGCTGGAGGAGTAGTCATTGATCAAATAGCAAAATCAAATAGCAAAAAAACGTTTCTCTACGTTGTTATTGCTACGCAACGCTGTCGCGAACGCACCACCCTAACTCCCCTCTCCCTCAGGGAGAGGGGCCGGGGGTGAGGGCCTCAGGGAGAGGGGCCGG
>NZ_JANSIQ010000038.1:0-35764 GCF_047502685.1 Synechococcus sp. OH20
GATCTTGGCCAAGCTGAGCGGGGCCAACCTGAACCAAGCCAAGCTGAGCGGGGCCAACCTGAGCGAGGCCGACCTGAGCGGGGCCAACCTGAGCGGGGCCGACCTGAGCGGGGCTAACTTGATCTTGGCCAAGCTGAGCGGGGCCAACCTGAACCAAGCCAAGCTGAGCGGGGCCGACCTGTGGCAAGCCAACCTGAGCGGGGCCGAGCTAAGGGGAGCAAACCTGGACGGCACGGATCTGAGAGGAGCAAACCTAAAGGGCGCAAAACTAAGTCCCGGCTGGGATCGATTTGTCGACTTGAGAAGGGCCATCCTCCCCGACGGAACTGTCCATCCCTAGGCGGATCCCTTTGCTAGACTACCTACAGCTAGCAGCTAGATCCATGAGTTCCTTAGATCTCGCCTTTGCCAGCAATCACCAAGACATTCTCACGCTGCTGGACTTGGTGGTTCGCGCTCGCTACCCTTTGATCTACCTGGTTACTCCCGAAGAAGCCCCGGCAGAGGAGCTGCTACAAGTTCTGGCCGATTCTCTCAAACCCAAGCGCAAACTCCTAATCTGGGATATCGTCTCTGGCTGGTCAGATAACGGCCAAAACAAAGGTCAATTGATGCCTGCTCTGGGCCGCATCGGCGCTATCAAAGAGGACGAGGCGGTTATTTGTGTTCTCAAGGATCTAAACCCCACCCTGAGAAATCCAGAACGCTCAGATAACTATCCCGTTATCCGCTACCTAAAAACCTTGGCCAGAGAGAGCCGCCACAGCCGCAAGTCCATCATCCTCCTGGGTCAAGAAGCCGTTGTCCCTGCCGAGCTGCGCGAGGAAATTGTAGTCTATGATTTTCCCCTGCCCAGCATCGACGAAATTGAGCGGATCGTTACCCGCGCGATCCCTGCCCGTCAACTGGAGCTAAGCGGCCCAGCGCGGGAACAACTGGTTCGAGCCTGTCAAGGGCTGACCCGGCAGCGCATTGAGCGGATCCTGGCCCGCGCCCTAGCCGCCAAAGGCAAGGTCAGCGAGGGCGATATTGACCTGGTTCTGGAAGAGAAAAAGCAATACATCCGCCAGACGGAAATCCTGGAGTTTTACAACCCCTCCGAGACCCTGCAAAATGTCGGCGGCCTGGAAAACCTCAAAGCCTGGATTCGCCAGCGCCGCAACAGCTTTAGTGCCCAGGCCCGCGACTATGGCTTGCCCAGCCCCAAGGGCATTTTGCTGGCCGGGATCCAGGGCACCGGCAAGTCCCTCTGTGCCAAAACCATAGCCCGCGAGTGGCGCATGCCCTTGCTCCGGCTGGATGTGGGGCGACTCTTCGGCGGGATCGTCGGCGAGAGTGAAAGCCGCGTGCGCCAGATGATCCAAATTGCCGAAGCTATGGCCCCCTGTGTTTTGTGGATTGATGAGTTGGATAAGGCCTTTGGCGGCGTCAACAGCGAGTTTTCAGGAGATTCGGGCACCAGCAAGCGGGTCTTCGGCAGCCTAATTACCTGGATGCAGGAAAAAACCAAACCCGTTTTTATTGTTGCCACCGCCAATAATGTCCGCATCTTGCCGGCTGAGTTGCTGCGCAAAGGCCGGTTTGATGAGATTTTCTTTGTCAATTTGCCCAACCAACGGGAGCGGGAGGAAATCTTCCAAGTCCACATCCAGCGGCTGCGGCCCAACCGCTTGCGGGATTTCTCCTACCCTGAGCTGGCCATGGCCAGCGAAGATTTCAGCGGGGCAGAAATTGAACAGACCATCTACGATGCCATGCACATGGCCTTCAACCAGGATCCACCCCGCGAGTTTACCCAGGAGGACGTCCTCAGCGCCATTCGCCAAACCGTTCCTCTGGCCGCCATCGCCCGCGACCAGATTCAGGACTTGAAAGCATGGGCTGCCGAGTCCGGCGCCCGCACGGCCTCCCAAGACCAACAACTTGTGCAGGAGCTGCGAACGCTGGTGCAAAAAAGAGGGCTGGGCCCCATCGAAGTCGACAGCCCCTCTTCGTTTTCCCCCTCCTAAGTTCTCAGTCCTGGTCTTCTGGCGGGATGTAGCAGCCCTACCAAAACCATCAGCTCCCCAGGGATCCAACAGACAGCGGCTGCTTTGGGCTACGGGATCCCTGATTTTGGTGGTCGATTTGGGGGCTGGAAGCTTACCAAGCTGAAGTAATTGCCAAAACTGACCGGGCCTATGGCTTATGCAGCAGCAGGTAGTTGGAAGGTTAACTTGAGGTGTAGGGATGGCGGAAACCTTTGATCCCGTTCTGGGTGGGCAGCAACTGGCCGGCTCCGATCCGGTCATGGGAGGCTTGGTGGCTATTGAGCAAGACCTAGCCAGTCCCGATCTGGAAGTGCGAATCCGAGCGATTGAGGAAGCGCTCCAATATGGCGAAAAAGGGGCTCAACTTGTTATCCAAACCGTCATGCAAAAAGGTTTGGCTTGGAAAGTTCAATTTGCAGCCTGGAAAAAACTGCTGGAGTCAGCGGATCCGGAGCTTGTGCAGGTAGCAAAAGCGCATCCGCTTCCTCTCCGTAAAGTCGAAGATATCCAAGCCAGATACAGAGCCGGAGAGCGAGACTTCCGCTGGGCTGACCTGAGGGGAGCCAGTCTAGGTAGGCCTGACTTAAGTGGGGCAGACTTGAGGGGAGCCGACCTAGGGAAAGGAGAGAGGGGGGGAGCAGCCTGTCTGTACCAGGCTGACCTGAGCCGGTCTGATCTGAGCTGGGCTAACCTGAGCGAGGTATACCTAGAGGGGGCCAACCTAAGCCGGGCAAACTTGAAAGCAGCACGCCTGAGCAGGGCCAAGCTGAGCCGCGCAAACCTGAGTGCAGCATACCTAGGCGAGGCCGACTTAGAGGGGGCCGATTTGCGCTCCGCAAACCTAAGCCGAGCCTACTTAAGGGGAGCGAACCTGGACAACGCCAACTTAACCGAAGCCGATCTGAGTGAAGCTAACCTGGAGGGGGTCAACCTCAGGCAAGCCAACTTGAGGGGGGTTAACCTGAGCCGGATACGTCAGGCATGTCTGAGAGGATCCAACCTGAGCGGAGCTAACCTAAACGGAACATATCTGCGAGGGGTCGATCTAAGCGAGGCCAGCTTGGCCCAGACCTATCTGAGAGGATTAGACCTCAGTGGGGCCAACCTCAGCGGAGCCAACCTGAGGGGGGCCAATTTGAAGCAGGCTAACTTGAGAGCAGCCAACCTCAACGGAGCCAACTTGAGCGGGGCTGACCTGAGCCAGGCTGATCTCAGCGGAGCCAACTTGAGCGGGGCCGACTTGAGCCGGGTCAGCCTAGAGGGATCCCTAGTCTCTGCCGAAACGCAGATGGATCCCAAGTGGCGGCTGGTCTGGGAGATTGTTAACGGCCAGGCTGATGTGAAAAACCTCAGCGGGGCCGACTTAAGGGCAGCAGACCTGAGGGGGGCAAACCTGGAAGGAGCCGACCTGAGCGGGGCAGACCTGCAGGAGGCAGACTTGCTGAACGTCTCTCTCAAGGGAGCAAACCTAACGGGCGCAAAACTAAGTCCCGGCTGGGATCGATTTGCTGACTTGAGCGGGGCCATCCTCCCCGACGGAACCATCCATCCCTAGCAGGCCCGACTAATGTTCAGCTTCACCGAGGTGGGTCTAGATCGGAATGACCGTAATCCCACTTTCCAAAACACGTTATCGATGGTTTGGGTATTTTCCGTATCTTTAACTACAGATTTTTCGGTAGGATTGATCGTGTAGAGCTCCTGATGCTGGAGAGCAGCCTCATGAATGCAGCCGCTGAAAGGGGTGGGGTGAGTCTCCTTGCCCGCCATCGCCACAACATGGCAGCTTCCCTGGCCCATCGTTTGGCAGCAGCCAGAGCGGCCAACAACACCCGCTTGGTGGAATTGTTAGAGCAAGAGGAGCGGCAACTGGCAGCCGAGTACGGCAGCAGGGATCCTTCCTCTCCAGCGCTGTTTGGAGGATGGCGCCGCCTTTGGCAGAGCCTAAAAGCGGTTTTGACGGCTTGCGATGAGCTGCGCGTGCGTCAATGGGTAGATGGTAGCGGCAGGGTCTGGTGGTCTGTCCAAGACCCGATCACAGGGGAGCGGCTGTGCACCCATTCCGATGGGGAGTTGATGGATTGGATCGAGCAGCACTGCCGGGACAATTAGTCTCCTCTCTGCGCTAAGCTGGGGCGACGGCATCTGAGGAGCCGAGTTGATAGGATCGCAGGGGTTGTTTATTAGCTTTGGGAGATGTGAGATGGTTTGGCAGTTGTTGACGTGGCCGGCCCAAAGCTTGCTTTGGCTAGCGGAGCAAATTCAAGAACGCGCCGAAGCACAACTGGATAACAAAGAAAACCTGCAAAAAGAGCTTACAGCCTTGCAAATCCAGCTAGATTTGGGAGAAATTGACGAAGACACCTACGCCCGCCGAGAAGAAGAGATTTTGTTGGCCCTGGAAGCCCTAACCCAGGCAGAACGAGCAGCCGAAGCACAAAGTGCTGATGGCGAGTTGGCAGGGGATCCCTGAACTTTGCGAGGGGGCAGAACATGGGAGAATGGGCTTCTGTACACCCCCATCTTTCCTAACCTGGGCTGTTTTCAATGACTGAATCGCATGAAACCTTGATGCTCCGCGACGAGCAGAACCAGCCTCTCAAGTGCGAGATTCTGCGGCAGGTGGTCATCGATGGGCAGACCTATGCCCTGGTCACTCCTGTCGATGCTGTGATCAAAGTGCTGGTTTGGGAAGGGGAACCCAACCAGGCGGTGAACGGAGACGCCGACATGGAAGGGATCCTGGACGAGCCGGATCCGGAAGAGCTACAGGCTGCCATCCCCACCATCCAGGCGGTCTTGGGGGAGTTGAACCTGACCTTGCAGCAGAATGGCTTTGACATCCTTACGGTTCAGGGAGAGCTGCCCCCCGTCGAAGAGGAAGATGTGTTCGAGCTGGGCGAGAGCGAAGAAGATGCCCAGGAGTTTCAACTGCTGGCTACGTTTTTCTACCAAGAGAAGAAATACGGCATCTTTGCTCCCCTGGATCCCGTTTTGATCTATGCTGCTTTGCCCGAGGAAGGGGATCCCTATCTGCTCACCCCGGATGAACCTCCAGAGCTTTTCGATCAGCTCTATGCTCTGCTGCTGGATCTGGACGAGGAATGGGAAGGCGAGGATGACGAAGAAGAGGAGGACGAAGATTAGGCCGTGAGTGAACCCTCAAGGGTTGGGTAGCGACCAGGAGCAACAGGGATGCAGCCGGTTGATCTGACCACCCTGCGTGCGGTGCTGGCGGATCTGACGGGGGCAGCGGCAGGGCGGGATTCTTGGTTGCCCGCCCGCGTGGAATGGGTCCAACAGACCGATCTGTGGACGGTGGTCATCGGTTTGCGCACGCTCACTGCCCGCCCTTGCCTGCTGTTGTGCTGGCATCCCCAAGCGGCGCGTCTCCACCTCTGTCAGCCTCCTGCCAAAGAGCCGGACGGCTTTCAATTTAGCCAGTTTCTCCAACGGCAACTGAGGGGTTTGGCGCTGACGGAGCTGGCTCTCACAGACGAGTGGGAACGGGTGATCGACTGTCGCTTTGCCCCTCGGCCCGGGGATCCCCCGCAGCGCCATCTCTACCTAGAGGTGATGGGCAAGCACAGCAACGCCATTTTGGTGGACGAGGCAGGCCTGATTTTGGCCAGCGGCCATGGGGTGAGCGAGCGGCAATCGCGGGTGCGTCCGGTGCAGCCGGGCCTTCCCTACGAGTCCCCTCCAGCCCTGACTGCGCCGATCCCACAGCGATCCGAGCCTTTCTCCTCTTGGCAAGAGCGCATCGCCTTGATCCCCGGCCCCATCGGCCAACGGCTGTTGCACGGTTATCGCGGTCTCAGTCGGCATTTGGTGGAAGCGATGTGTCATCAGGCTGGGATCCCGCCGCAGACCCCCAGCGATCACCTGTCTGTCCATGATTGGCAGGCGCTGTTTGCCAGGTGGCAGGACTGGCTCACCCGTCTGGAAACAGGCCGGTTTGAGCCGGCGCCCACTCCCCAGGGATACACCGTCCTCGGTTGGGCAAGCCGTCCCGTCAGCCCTCCGACGGAGTCCTTGCACCAACTTCTGGAAGACTACTACCAAGCTCAGCTCAACCGCGAACAGTTTGAGCGAGAGCGCCACCGCCTGCTGCAAAAGGTGTCCACCCTGCTGAAAAAGCTCTATCAGCGGCGAGAGCAATTTGAGACGATGCTGGCCGAATCCACCCAAGCGGAAGCCTCGAAACGAGCTGCCGACTTGTTGATGGCCCACCTCCACCTCTGGCGGCCAGGGCTGCACCACATCGAGCTGCCAGATTTTGCCAGCGGCCAGACGATCAAGATCCCGCTCGACCCGGAGAAAAATGCCATTCTCAATGCCCAAGCCTACTACCGCAAGCACCGCAAACAAAAACGGGCTCAGGAAGCTGTGCGGCCTTTGCAAGAGGCGGTAGAGCAGGAGATCAGATACCTGGAGCAGGTGGAAGCGTCTCTGCAGCATCTGGAAACCTATCGGGATCCCCAAGACTTGGCCGCCCTCAAGGAAATTGAGACCGAGCTGATCCAACAGCGCTACTTGGAGAGTCCTGCTCGCAACAGTGGGACAGAGCCCTCACGGGTGGGATCAAAACAGGCCTCACTGGCAACCTTCAATCCCCATCGCTTTACCAGCCCCAGTGGCTTCTCCATCTGGGTGGGGCGCAACAATCTGCAAAATGACCAACTGACCTTTCGCATGGCCCAGGAACACGATTGGTGGTTTCACGCCCAAGAGATCCCCGGTAGCCATGTGCTGCTGCGCTTGCCCCCCGGCGCCGTGGCCGAAAGCGAGGATCTGCAGGCGGCTGCCGATTTGGCGGCTCATTTCAGCCGCGGTCGCCTCAGCGAACAGGTGCCGGTGGTGTATACCCGCCCGAAATGGGTGTTCAAACCGAAGGGATCCCCGCCCGGCATGGTTGTCTACAAACAGGAGCAGGTGCTTTGGGGCCGCCCCAGCCGTGCTCAATGCCTCATCGCCTCAGCCCTCGCGCAACACTGACTAGGGAAGAACCCTGAGGGAGTGAGCAGCACTGCGGCCATAGCGGCTGGGATCGTACATTTCTTCCGCCAGGGCAGGGGCCACCTGGAACTGGCCGGGGATCTCTGGACGGAAGAGGTAGACGAACTCGTGGCGGCCCTGCTTGAGCTCGGTGCTGAAAAAGGCCACGCGGTCGTCGCGGTTTTCTTGATGGGTCCAAAACCAGTCCCACCAGTAGTCGGGGGCCGAGCCGGTGAGCAGCCGCGGATCCTGGGAGGTGATCTCGGCGCCGCTGGGCAAGGGATCCTCGATCACCACATAGTGGCTATCGCGCTCAGCTTCCACCGTCAGCCGGGCCAGGAGCACCTCGCCGGCGCGCACCGCCTCGCCGGGGCGCAGGAGCTGTTCTCGGTAGCGGATCTCTCCATTGGCTTGGGGTTGGGGCTGTAGGCGGAAGTAGCTGCGGCCGACGGCAAAGCCTTGGCTTTGAGAGGGCAGAGGGTTGGGAACAAAAGCTTCTCCCCTCAAGCTGTAGTAGAGGGGGCCGGGGCCGGATTTTTCCAAACGCAGGCGGCTCAGGGTGCTCACCTCGGCGTCGTCCCAGTCCAGCACTTGGCGGGGATCCGCACCGCCGGCCTGCCAACGCGCCAGTTCAGCTCCGCTCACCTCCTCCAACACCCGCACCTGGCCGGGGCCAGGCTGTTGCTGTTGCTGGGCTTGGTAGTAGGCCACCAGGCCCAGGAGGGCGTCGGCGGTGGCTTTGGTGGTGCGCCAGCGGTTGTCCTGCCGCTGCTGGAGAAGGGCGGTGGCGATCTCGCCAGCGCGGCCATCCTGCAGGCGCACGGCCAGTTGCAAGAGGGGCCCGGCCACCTCCAGGTCGTCGTAGGTGGAGCGCTCGCCGGTTGGCGGGGCGGAGGCGGCAGGAAGAAACCAGCGCCCCTGGGGATCCCTTTGCCGCCGCTCTAGAACCTCATCCAGAGCCGCTTGGGCGGGATCCCGCTGGCCCTGTTGCAGGGCGGCCAGCCCGCGGTAGGCCAGGCCAAAGGTGGAAAGCTGCTGCGGCGGCGGCAGCTCGGCAGTCACCAGCGCCGGATCCCAGAGGGCCAGGCTGTAGGCCACAAAGGCCCGCAGATCGGGGGAGAGGGGTTGGAACTGCTGCCCAGCCAGGTACTCCAAAGCCCGCTGCACCCGCCACTCCTTGAGGGCATAGCCAGCGGCCTGGGCGAGATGATAGCCCTGCAGGATGTAGGCGGTCAGGTAGGGGTTGCTGGTGTCGTAGGCCCACCAGCCCCAGCCGCCGTCATAGTTCTGGGAGTCCTCCAGCCGCTGCAGGCCGGCTCGAACCACCCGCGGCAGCCGCTCCAGGGTGGGCGAGCGCAGGTTCAAGCCCAACTGCTTGCTGGCCTGGGCCACCGCCAAGCCGGGCAAAAAGCGGCTCAAGGTCTGCTCGGTGCAGCCATAGGGGAACTGCACGAGATAGTCCAACGGCCCCAAAAGCTCCGCTGCCGGGCTGGCGGCCAGTTCCAGATGCAGGTGTCGGGATCCCGGCACCCAAGTGGCCGGCCAATCCAAAGGCAGCTCAAGGCTGTTCGCCTGCAGCCGCCCCGTTTGGAAGAAGCGGTGTACTGCTCCCAAGGGCTGGCTGGGGATCCGCAGTTGCAGCGCATCCTGCAGCCCCTCCCCTTGCGCCCAAACCCGCACAGGGGTATCGCCGGCCCCCAGCACCTGCAGCGGCCATTCCACCCGCTCCGCCCCTTGGGCGGGCACGGTCAGGCGTTGCCGTTGGGGGCCCTGCACTTCTAGGTTTCCGGGCACTTCCAGCCCCACTTCCACTGCTTGGGCTTGACCGGTGCGGTTTTGCACGATGGCCGCCAAGGTGAGCCGATCCCCCACCCGGAAAAAGCGGGGGGTGGCCAGGCGCACCAAGAGGTCTTTGCTGACAGCGACGGTGGCTAGGGCGGAGCCCACCTGGGTGTCGGCGGTGGCGGCGCGGGCGGTCAAGCGCCAGGTAGTCAGGTTGTCCGGCCAGCGCACCTGGACCTGGGCTAAGCCATCGGCATCGGTCACCAAATCCGGGAACCAGGCGGCGGTATCGCGAAAATCTTCCCGCACCTGGCCGGCCAGCTTGTCGGCACCACCGGGGTATTGCTGAGGGAAAGAGGTGGTGGTGGTAACTTGGTTGTCCTGGCGCCCGTAGAAGAAGCGGCGGATATCGGGGGTGAAGTCAGGCCGCAGCAGGTAGAGGGCGTTGTCCACGATCCCCAACCCCACCTCGGCGCTGACCGGCTGCCCTTGGGCGTTGCGGGTGCGGATTTGAATTTGGGCCGTCTCCCCTGGTTGATAAGTGGGTTTATCCGTCTGCAGCTCCACCTGCAAAAAGCGATCCAACGGCGAGACCCGCAGCAGAGCCTCGTTCTGGTACAGCCGCCGCTCTGGGCCGACGACGGTGGCGGTGACGTAGAGGTTGGGGCGGTAGTCGTCCAGGATGGGCAGCCGCAGGGTGGCCGTATGCCCCTGCAGGCGCAGCACCTGTACCTGGTGCAGCCGGGATCCCTCCAGACCCACCAGCACCGGCAGATCCGGCAGCGGCGAGACGATCAGGATCTGGGCCTCTTCCCCCACCTCGTAGATCTGGCGATCCGCCACCACCTCCAGGCTGGGCAGGGATCCCCAACTTTGCAGGGGGCTGCCCGGCTCCACCACCCAGAGATGGTCTACCTCCTGCACGCGGTAGCGACGAGGATCCTGGGCCGTCAGCCGCACCCGGTAGTCTCCCGGCTCCAGGTCGGCGGGCAGGCGCAGAACCAGGCTGCCCTCGCCGTTGACAACCTGAAAAGATTGCCGCAGCAGAGTGGCTTGCCGTCGGTAGACGCTGCTCTGGGGATCCCAGCGCCAGCGCTCCAGGCTCAGCTCCCCGGCGGTGCTGACCGGTTGGCCGTCGTAGTCGCGGGCTTGCAGCCGGTAGGTGATGACATCCCCTGGAGCGGGCAGATGGCGATCGGCCTCGGCAAAGAGGGCAAATTGGCCGGCCGTCACCCAGGCCCGTGCCGTTCCGGTCACGCTGCGGCGGCTGATATCACTCACCTCCACCTCGATGCGCAACTGCTGCACCTCCTGCGGGCCCCAGTAGCTGTCTTCCTCCCAGTCCAGATCCTGCAACAGGCGCTCCAGGCGAAACTCCGCCCGCCCCTGGGCATCCGTCACCCCTTCTCCTTCCGCCACCAGCCCCCCGTAGCCGCCGTAGTAGCCCTGTTCCTCTCCCAGGTCGCCGGCAAAATAGTCTTCTGCCCCCGAATGAGGCAACAGCCCGTAGCGCAGGCTCCAGTCGGGGCTGCTGTAAACCCAGTAGCGAAGCTGGGCGGTGGTCACCGGCGCCCCGAAAAGATACTCGGCCTCCACCTGTACCTTCAGGGATCCCCCCCGCACCAGCCAAGGCCGGTCGGGCACCACCCTCACCTCAAACTCCGGTTTGCGGTAGGCTCCCACCTCAAAGGCGGTGTACTCGCGGCTGGATCCCTGCGGCCCGGCCACCCGCCACTCCAGGCCGTAGCTGCCCAGGGGGGTTTCCTCCGGCAATTGAAACTGCCCGTGGACGCTGCCGAAAGCGTTGGTGGCCAGGGTTTGCTCGCCCAGCACATCGCCGTCGGGGGCGGTGAGGGTTACTTGCACCGGCTGGCCTGCCGAGGTGAGGCGGTCGTGCTCCCGCACCAGGGCGCGAAAATAGACCGTCTGGCCGGGGCGGTAGAGGGGACGATCCGTGTAGGCGTAGATGCGGTGGGGCTGGTTCCAGCCATAGGCATAGCTGCGGGACAAAGCCTGCAACGTGTTGTCGGCGCTGTGGCCATAGACCACCAGCGAGGATCTCTCCCCTGTCGGCAAGCTAAACCGGGCCAGCCCCTCCTCGTCGGTGGTGGCAATGAGGGGATCCCTCCACTCCCCGAAAACTTGGATCTGGATCCCCGGCAGAGGACGCAATTCCCGCAAATGCACCGCCTGCACCACCAACTGGCTGGCATCCTGTTTCTGGATGAGGCCCAGGTCACTCACCAAAAGCCACTCCCCCGACCAAGGCAGCGGTGCCGCCGCCTGCCGCGGCTGTTGGCCTTCCGCCTCCAACCAGTAGGCCCCCGGCGGCAGGATCCCCAGCTCCAGGGTGCGAGTCACCTCTTCTCCCCCCAGCGGCTGCTGCCAACGGCGCACCAGCTCTCCTCGCAGGGCCGGAGCCAGGGATCCATAGCCAGCATCGGCCAGATCCCGCAAGAAAGGGGATCCTTCCAAATCAGCCAGGGAAAAGCGGTAGAGGGCAAACTGCACCGCTCCCAGGCCACTGGCCCGCCACTCCAGCCGCGCCGGCTCTGCGGTCGTGAACACCTGGCTGGTGCTGTAGAGGTAGAGGCTGGGGGGCAGAAGCTGCGGGCGTAGGAGAGGAGCAGAAGCTATCGCCCCTTCCCGCACCTGCACGGGTCTCTCGCTGGAGACCGTCTCTAGGCCGGATCCCCGCACCGTCACCCGGTATTCCCCAACGGGCAGCCGCTCCAGGCGGTACTCGCCCTCCGCAGACGGGCTGATGCTGCGGCTCACCGGGCCGGCGGCAATCACCTGGACGTTCCCCGGCGCCACCCCTGCCGGCAGCTCCACCCGCCCCAGCAGGGATCCCGTCGGCTGTTCCGAAAGCAAGACCGCCAGCCCCACTCCCAAAAACACCACCAGGGCCACCAACCACCGCCGCAGCATGGATCCCTTCCTCCTCCCGATGGGTTCTGGTTGCCCTGGGGATTCAGTCGCTACTTCACTAGCTCAAACACGTTGAACATGGGCAGGTACATGGCCACGATGATGCAGCCCACCATCCCCCCCAAGATCACGATCATCAGCGGCTCCAGCAGGCTGGTGAGGGCGCGCACCGCCTCCTCCACCTCCAGCTCGTAGAAGTCCGCCGTCTTCATCAACATGGCATCCAGCTCCCCCGTCTCTTCGCCCACGCTGATCATCTGGATGGCCATGATTGGGAAGACCTTGGCCTTATCCAGGGCCGGCGCGATCTGCCCCCCCTCCGAGATGGATTGGCGGGCAGCGTCGATGGCGTTGGCCACCACCTGGTTGCCGGAAGTGTCGCGCACGATCTCCAAAGAAGTCAGCACCGGCACCCCGGAGCGGGTGAGGGCCCCAAAGGTGCGGCAAAAACGGGCCACCGCCGATTTCTGGATCAGGTCGCCGAAAATGGGGAGCTTGAGGGCCAGAGCATCAATGGTCTCCTTGCCGGCGGGGGTGCGGTAAAAGCGCTGGAAAGCAAAAAAGACCGCCGCCAAAAAGCCCACCAGGCCCAAGCTGTACTGGGGGGTGCGCAGAAACTTGCTGATGTTGATAAAAAACTGGGTAAAGGCGGGCAGCTCCCCCCCCAAGTCGTTGTAGATGCTCTCAAAAGTGGGCAAGATGAACAGCACCATGCCCAAAAAGATTAAGACGGCCAAAATGGTCACCACCACCGGGTAGGTCATGGCCGATTTAATCTGCTTCTGCAGGCGATCCATGTCCTCCAGCAGCTTGGCCAGTCGGTTGAGCACCTCGTCGAGTACACCGCCCACCTCCCCCGCCTGCACCATGCTGCAGTAGAGGCCGTCAAAGGCATCCGGATAAGGGCGGATGGAATCGGACAGGTTCTTCCCCGCCTCCACTTCCGCTCGAATCGCCCGCAGGTATTTCTTGAGCTTGGGGTTGCCGGTCTGCTCCTCCATAATGGTTAGGGAGCGCACCATCGACACGCCGGCGTTGATCAGGGCAGCAAATTGCCGCGAGAACACCGCCTTGTCGCGAATGTCGATGGATCCCATCATCGAGAAATCAAAAGAGGTATCCAGGGAGAAGAAGGGCTTTTCTTCCTGGATGTCTTCCTGTTTGGCAAAAACGCCCTCCCGGCGCAGCCGTGCGCGGGCCTCGGTCAAATTGTTGGCCACCACTGTCAGGCGCACCGGCTGACCGGCCTTTAGCCCCCGAACCTTGTAGCGCGGCATGGCTTACCCCTGCTTGGATCGTTAGTTCGACACGCCGGAATGGGATCCCTTGGCTCAGTCTCGCAACCTTAGACAAACCGACGCTCTCTTCAGCTAGAGCTTAGCTACAAATGGGGCCGGCGGCCAGAGGTTGGCGAGGAACTCTCAGCCAGGGATCCCTGGAGCCAGCGTTTAGCGACGGGCGGCAGCCGCTGCGGGCCGCTGGTGTTGAGCTGCCGCGGCTGGCGATGGCCCGGTGACGTTGCCCAAAAGTCGCTGCAACTCCTCAGGGCGAGAGGTCTTGGACATGGCCGTATCGAAGTCGATCTTGCCCTGCAGGTAGAGGTTGGCCAGATCTTGCTCCAGGGTCTTCATGCCCTGCTTACCCCCTGTCTGGATGGCCGAGTAGATCTGGGCGGTCTTGCCCTCCCGAATCAAGTTGGCGATGGCCGGCGTCACCACCATGATCTCCTGCACCAGCACCCGCCCCGGTTCTCCTGGCTTGGGGTTGAGGCGGCGGGCCAAAGTTTGCGAGAAGACGGCTTTGAGGGAGTTGGAGAGCTGCACGCGGATTTGTTGCTGCTGCTCCGGCGGGAACACGTCCACCAGGCGATCCACCGTCTGGGCAGCAGAGCTGGTGTGCACCGTGGCAAAGCAGAGGTGGCCCGTCTCGGCGGCGGTAATGGCCAACTGGATGGTTTCCAGATCCCGCATCTCCCCGATCAGGATCACATCCGGATCCTCCCGCATCGCCGCCCGTAGGGCGTTGGCAAAACTCTTGGTGTCTTCCCCCAACTGCCGCTGGTGAACAATACTGCGAATGGGGGTGTAGATGTATTCAATAGGATCCTCGATGGTGAGGATATGCTCGGCCCGCTCGCGGTTGATCATGTCGATCATGGAGGCCAGCGTAGTGGATTTGCCGGATCCGGTGGGGCCGGTCACCAGCACCAGCCCCCGTGGCAGGCGGGCGGCTTCTTTGCATACATCCGGCAGGCCCAGCTTGTCGATGTTGGGGATCTCAGAGGCCAACGCCCGCATGGCACAGGCATAGGTGCCGCGATCCCGGTAGACGTTGACGCGGAAGCGCCCGATCCCACGCACGCCGTAGGAGCAGTCCAACTCCCAGTTCTGCTCCAGGTGTTTGCGCTGGGTGTTGTTCAACATGCTGAAGATGAGCCGCTGCACCTCTTCAGGCGTGAGGGGCTCGTGCTCTGTTGGCTGGAGTTCGCCATTGATGCGGAAGTAGGGGGGCAAACCCACCGAAATATGAATGTCGGAACCGCCCTTCTGGACGATTGCCTCCATCAAGTCTTCGATCATCAGTTGGGGCATAGGTTTGGGTTCTCCAAAGTCAGTAGAACTAAGTAAAGCTATCTATCCAAAGAGCCGTCGGCCAAAGCCATGTTGAAGAAACAACGGTACAGGATCCCTGTCTAGGACTGTTATAGTCGGCACCTCAGCCTCGTCAAGTGACAAGCCCGGTTTTCTAAAACTTCGGCGTCAGGCAATAGGGGCAGTCCATCCAGTCTACATGCAGGGCGGCACCGCAGTTGCGGCAGGTGCTGAGAGCCTTGGCGCGGGCTTTCAGCTCGCTTTCCAATCCTTTATCGGTGAGGGTTACCCGATCGACCTCCTCCAGCGTGGTGAGGCCCTGCTTCACCAACATCAGACTGTAGGCCAACAGGGTTTTCATGCCACTTTCCACCGCTGCTTCTTTGATCACCTCCGTGGGAGCTTCTTTGTTGATCAAATCCGCCAGGCGGTCGTTCATGCGCATGAACTCATAGACCCCCACCCGGCCTTTGTAGCCCACGCCCCCGCATTTCTCGCAGATGGGCTTGCCGGTGGCCTTGTGCTGTTCCACCTCTTTGGGGGAGAGCTTGCTGGCTTTGTAGAAGGTGAGCTGCTCCCCATCACCGCTGAGGCTGAGACCATAGCGGGCCAGCTCCTCAGCGGTGGGATGGTACGGGATCCGACACTCGGTACATACCCGACGCATCAAGCGCTGGGCCAGCACCCCCAACAGCGAGCTGGAGATCATAAAAGGCTCGATCCCCATCTCCGTCAAGCGGGCGATGGCACCGGGGGCATCGTTGGTGTGCAGGGTGGTCAGCACCAGGTGGCCGGTAAGGGAGGCTTCGATGGCGGTTTTGGCCGTCTCGTGGTCGCGGGTTTCCCCCACCAGGATGACATCCGGGTCTTGCCGCAAGAAGGCGCGCAGGATCATGGCAAAGTCCATGCCTTTCTCGCGGATCACCTGTACTTGGGTGATCCCCGGCAGGGAGTACTCGATGGGATCCTCGGCAGTGCTGATGTTGATGCCGGGATCGTTCACTTCCGCCAGAGCTGAGTAAAGGGTGGTGGTTTTCCCGGATCCGGTGGGCCCGGTTACCAAGATCAAGCCAAAGGGTCTCCTGACAACCTCCTTAAAGCTGGCCAAAGTCTCCGGGTCGGTGATCAGCTTATCCAAACCCAGTTGGGTGGCGGAGTTGTCCAGGATGCGCAGCACGATCTTTTCCCCGTAGCGGGAAGGCAGGGTGCTGACGCGGAAGTCCACCTTGCGCCCCTTAAAGACGCGCCGAATCCGCCCGTCCTGAGGCAAGCGCCGCTCGGCAATGTTCAAGTTGGAGATGATCTTGAAGCGGGCAGTGAGGGCGGGGACGATCTTTTTGGGAAAGTTTTCAAAAGCCTGCCGCAGCACCCCATCCTTGCGGAAGCGGATGCGCAGGTATTCTTCTTGCGGCTCGATGTGGATGTCAGACGCACCGTCCTGCAGTGCCTTAATCAGGATTTGGTTGGCCAATTTGATGATCGGGGCATCGTCTGCCGACTTGAGCTGCTGCTCCAGGGATCCCTCGCCGATCTCATCCCCAGCCACATCCTCGATGCTGTCCAGATCGATTTCGGCGGTGTTGACCACCACCTCTTCTTCCTCTTGGGCGGCAGCCGCGTCGTTGATGCCCTTGATGGCCAACAGCTCCGCCTGCGCGTCCATGTAGCGGTTGATCAGGGCCTCGAAATCCCGCTGGGTGAAGACCCGCCGCTGCAGCTTCAGCCCCTGGATACGGAAGCGCCGCTGAATGTCGTCCAGCGCCTGCAGGTTATCCGGCTTGACCATCGCCACCAGCACCTGGTTGTCTTGGCGGCGGATGGGCAAGAACTTGTAGCGGTTGCAGATGTCGAGGGGCAAGAGCGAGTCGATGAGCCCGATCATCTCCGAGATCTCCACCGGCTCCAGATCGATGTCGAGGGAGGGGATCCCGTAGATGATTTTTAGCTCAAAGAGCTGCTGCCGCTTGTAGGCCCGCTCCAGGTCGGGGGTGATCTCTCTGCCGGCAATCTCTTTGACCACCAGAGCTAGAGCCTTGCTGCCCCCTTCGCGATTGGCTTTGAGGGCATTTTGAATGTCCTGGATTTGCTTGTCGTCGGCAAAGCCCAGCTCTTTTAGCTTGCGGCCAAAGGGGGTGATGCTGGCGTTGGCGATGGCCAGGGCCTTGCTGACGCCGCCACGACGAGCAGTAAAAGGAGTAGGAAGGTCGTTCATGCTGCTGGGCCACCCACCCTGTTGCTACATCAATGTCTCTATTTCACTGCACTAGGCTACAAGGGTCAACGGCGAAGACACGCAGGTCTGTGCGCCCACTCTGGGCTTAGTATGCCCCAGCTGGGCTTAAACTGGCATTCAAAACCACCTCGCCCCCTAAATTGCAGGCCCGAAGGTTGGGAGCGACGCCGGATAATTTGGAACCAGGACTCCTGTCCTGACTGCTGGGGCAGACCAGGATCGCTTCACGGAACTCGGTAGCTTTGCCAGGCTTGCCAAAAAATGTAGAGAGAAAGAATAGCCAGAAAGCCCCGAAACAGCAGGCTGACCGTTTCATCGGGCAACTTGGGCAGGGTGCGGGTGCTGATCTGCACACCGATTAACCCGCCTGTCCCCAGGATCAAGCCTGGGATCCAACGCACATTCCGGTGGATGGTACCGTCCCCAAACCCCAGCCCATTCCAGATCCAATCGCTGAGACCCGCATGGCTGGCGGTGGCAGCAACGGCTGTGATCACGATCGCCCCCAAACTGGTTTGAATCGCCACCTTGATCGTCTCTTGCAGCAGCAGGATCTGCATGGGCACCATGATCACCCCACCGCCAATGCCGAACAGTCCGGCCAACAAGCCGGCAGCGCCACCGGTCAGGAGGCGGGCCAACCAGGGAGGCATCCGCACTTGAGCAGCAGGCGAGAACTCTGTCTCCAAGGCTTGGGTGGCCACCGTTTTGCGCAGCTCCACCAGGTAAGTGTTGGCCAGCAGCAACACCCCGAAGGCGGCCAACAGCAGATGGCTGGGCATGCGGCTGGCGATGCTCGCTCCCACCTGCGCCGTGAGCAACGCCGGGATCCCCAGCCAGATGACCCGCTTCAGATCCAGCAAGCCCATGCGCCAGTTTTGGACGCTGCCCGCCATCGAGGTCATCACAATGGAAAGATTGCTGGTGGCCACAGCCTGAACCGGTGGGATCCCCAAGCTCACCTGCAAGGGCACCAGGATCGTGCCGCCGCCAATGCCCAAAAAACCGGCCAGGATCCCGGCCACCAGGCCGCCAACTGCCAAGGCCAGATTGTTTTCCATGGTTTCTGGTTCCCGACCTTGCTGATAACAAAATGCTTGTCATCGTAGCATTCTCTGTCCCCGGCAGGACTGGCAGACAACACAAACGGCCAGGGATCCCTTGGGGTGGAGCCAAAAGGGAGCACATCCTACAATGTTGGCAGTCGTACTGGCCTGGGCCTGTTGCCAATGTAGATTGCGTGAGCAGGCTGGCCTCTTCGCAGGCAAGGAAGCCTCCATGGTTGCCATCCACTCGGCAAGCGATCTGGATGCTCAGAAAAATCCGGATTCCACGGTATCCCAGCCCGCTTGGTGGCCCCTCTCTGGGCGGCCACAGGCAACTGCAGCTCCTCTACAACCCCTGGGGTTGGTCGCTCTGGAAGGCTTGGCCACCTGGGGAGAGCGCCTGTTGGGCCTGGATCGAGTGAGGGGCTATTTGGTAGAAATCCAGGAGCACAACACCCTGCTGCTCAACCCCCATCACGTCCATTCTTTCCAAGGTGCTTATGGTTTGTGGGTAGAGTCAGAGGGGGAGCAAGCCTGGATCTGGCTGGCCGCGCCAGCGGGACAGAGTCGTGGCCGGGAGCAGGAGGGGCAAATCTTGCGCATTCCCATG
This sequence comes from Synechococcus sp. OH20, assembly GCF_047502685.1. Classification (NCBI taxonomy): domain Bacteria; kingdom Bacillati; phylum Cyanobacteriota; class Cyanophyceae; order Synechococcales; family Synechococcaceae; genus Synechococcus; species Synechococcus sp. OH20. The sequence continues at coordinate 18,222 of NZ_JANSIQ010000038.1, forward strand.
GCCGCACTGCAGCAACCAGGATCCCTGGAAGCCTTTCAAGTGTGCGGGTGCCCCTGCCCCATCGAAGGGATCGCCCTTTGGATCGATCCCCACACAGGCAGCCGCCACCTCTATGCCACCTGCTACAAACGGGAAAAGCTCCTGCACCTGGATCCCGGTCGTGGGCTCATTGTGCAGGAGATGCCCGCCCCTGGGATTGGCCGAGAACAGATTGCGGTACAGGGAGACTACCTTTGGGTGAGCGATCGGGTGGAAGAGACGATCTACGTGCTGGAGCGCCAGACCGGGCGGGAATTGGCCCGCATCCTCACCCCTTCTCCTGGGCCGACCGGCTTGGCCCATTGGCGGGGACAACTCTGGGTGGCCTACGCCCACGAAGAAGCCTATATCCACGACAACCCCAACGCTCCGGATCCCTTGTCGGTGGCCTTGCGCAACAAAACCTGGGTGGCCCCCCTGCGCCTGCGGCCCTTGGATCCCCCCCCAGACCCCCCTTGGGTCAGCAGCAGCAAGTCCACGGATCCCGCCATTGCTTGTTCGGTGGTTTTTCAGCCCCAGCGCCTGGGGGAGCGCGCCACCTACACCCTTTCCCACGGCTACCGGGTGGAGCTGACCTATATGGAAGAAATTGCCCAAGAAGAGCCGCGCGCCCTGCCCGATTTGGTCTGGCGGATTGCCTTGCCCTGCAACAGCCCTCGCCAACGGGTGCGCAGCCTCCACTGGGTAGGCCTGCCGTTTGAGCTGGAGGAGCAAGCCGGCCAACAGGTGGCGGTGTTTTCGCTGGGATCCCTGGGGGCCGATGAGGTGCGCCTCTTTGGCTGGCGGGCGGTGCTGGATCTCTACAGCATCAAGTACTGCATCGATCCGCTGGATGTAGAAGAGGCCGCCGTGCCCCCGGATCTGCGGGATCGCTACTTGGTGGACGATGATTACCTGGCTATGGACACTGCGATTGTCCGGGAGGCGGCGCGGCGGGCCGTCGGCAGCGAGACCAACCTGCTGCGCAAAATGCTTAACATTCGCGCCTATGTCTACGACAAGCTTTCCTACCGGGTCACCTCCCGCATCGACCCGCCGGATGAGGTTTTGCGGCGTGGCTCCGGTTCCTGCGGCGAATATGTGGGGGTGCTGCTGGCCTTGGCCCGCCTCAATGGGATCCCCTGCCGCACGGTGGGGCGCTACAAGTGTCCTCCCCACCCCGAACTGAAAGGGATCCCGCTGTTTCCCCAATACAACCACGTGTGGATCGAGTTTTACCTGCCCGGTTGGGGTTGGGTGCCGATGGAGTCAAACCCCGACGATCGGGGGGAGCGCCCCTATCCGCAGCGCTACTTTATGGGCCTGCCCTGGACCCATGCCGAGATCGCCAAAGGGATCCCGTTTGAGACGATCAACACCGATCAAGCCTCGATTGGAGAGCTAGCCATTAACCATGTGCAATTTCGCATCTTAGAAGAAATTTGAAACAGAGAACGCGCATGGACCGAGCTGCCACGTTTCACATCTTCAGGTTTGGCCCTCATGCCTGAGGATGGCAAGCGCTCTGAGGGGATCGACTGCGAGGCCGCCTAAGTACTCTGCGGCAGCCACCCCCGCCCCCTCTCCCAAAGGGAGAGGGAAGTTGGAGCAGCGCGTTCTCGACAGCGTTGCCCAGCAATAACGACGTAACGAACTGTTTTATTGCTACTTGAAATGACTTTGTTGGTGGGATGGACTAAGATAAAAGGCTGCGGCGGGGCTTGGCTTCGCTCCAGGCACATCCGTCCAGAGCAATCCGCTCTACCTCCGAGGCCAGCTTTAAAGCCTTCAGAGCCTGCTCCCCACCCACAGAGGGCTGATTGCCCCCGCGCACACAGTTAATGAAGTGCTCCAGCTCGGCATGGAGCTTGTCGATATTGTCGGTGTGGACTTTCTCAATCAAGCAATCCCGCTGGTAGGGCATCTGTCCGTAGTCGCTGCTGCTGCTGGCGGATCCCTGGCGATAGATGGAGATCTCGTTGTGCAAAAAATCCGCTTCTACCAAGGCATTTTTGCAGTGGACAGCAATTCTGCGCACCTTGCGGTGGGTGACCTTGCTGGCGGTGAGGGTAGCAATGACGCCGTTGGCAAAAGTGAGGGTGGCGGTGACGTAGTCGAGGTAGCCCAACTTAGAGGCGCGGTTGCCGCTGGCGGTAATTTGGGTCACAGGAGACGGGATCAGCTCCAACAACAGGTCGATGTCGTGGATCATCAGGTCAAACACCACCGACACGTCGCTGGCGCGGTCGGAATAGGGGCTGAGGCGGTGGGCCTCAAAAGCCAGCGGCTCCTCGCTTTGCAAGACTTGGCCCAGCTTCTGGAAAACGGGACTGAAGCGCTCGATGTGCCCCACCTGCAAAATACAGTTGCAATCGGCAGCTCGGTTCACCAGCGATTCTGCTTCGCTGATGCTGGCGGCGATGGGCTTTTCGATCAGCACATGGACGCCGGCCTCTAGGCAGGCCATGCCCACCTCGTGGTGGAGAACCGTTGGTACGGCGATGGCCACGGCAGCTACGTGGGGCAGCAGATCGCGGTAGTCCTCATAGAAATGAACGCGGTGGCGGCTGGCCACATCCAATCCCCGTTCCACATTGATATCGGCTACCCCCACGACCCGCACATCCTTCATCAAGCTGAACACGCGAGTGTGGTGCTGGCCCATGTTGCCGACCCCGATTACCCCAACCGGGACAGCTTGCCCTGTATAGGCCGGTGGACGGCGGGGAGAGTTGGCAGGACTCGGGCAGGATCGGTCCATGACGTTTCCACATACCTCCACCACAAGGGTTTCGCGAACCATACCCTATTTTTTGGTAACAGCGGGCAGCATTTCACGAAACGAACTTTACAAAGCTTACCATGCCTTTCTCAAATCCAGTTCAGGCCGGGGACGGGCGGCAGGCGTAGGGGTGCTCGCTCACAGGCCTGGGGGCTAAAGCAAAAGAGCGGGGTCGGCGTGGGGCGGAACCACATGCGGGCGTAAAATCCGCCGGGACTGAGGGGAAGACCAAACCAAACGGGGAAAAAAAAGAGAAAAGATGCCAAAACCAAGGCTACTGCCGTGATACTCGTCCCGCGCCAGAAGCGGCGATAACTCTGCCAGCCCAGCAGCACCAGCCAGGCCAGGGCCAGAGTGCTAAAGGCCAGAGCGCTCATGTAGTGGTAAATAAAAACACAGCGGCTAACTCGAAACCAGGGCAGGTAATTGGCCGCGTAGCCGATCAAAATGAAGGCTTCCAGGCCGTGGAAGCGACGGATCCCCCGCCAGACGAGCACCAAGATGGATCCCGTCCCCAGCCACCACAGCCAGGGATTGCCCAGGCCATGAACCGCTCGCCACAGGTCGCCCTGACTGCTGAAGTAGTAGGCCACGGGACGGCCCAGGATCGGCCAGGACCAGGCCCCCGCCGAAGCCAAGGGCGTGGTCAGCCAAGGACGCAAGACGGGGAACCAAGCCACCAGGGATCGCAAGCTGGTGGAGCAGTAGGGGTGAACAGGGGTGTTTTCATCCACCACGAGATCGGCATGCAGGTGCCCGCCGTAAACGGATTGGTTGATGAGCACCAGGGATCGGAAATAATTCTGGATGCCCGTCCAGCTCCAATCCAGGGTTAGCCCCTGCTGCGGGTTGAGCTGCAGGTGGGGGATCCACTGGATGGCATAAAAGGCCAGCGGGGCGAGGACGAAGCAGAACGCATAGTGCCACCAGCGCAGATGGCGGATTTGGATCAAAATGCCCAATCGTGGGATCCACTGCGGGCGCAGCCAGATCACCCCCCAGACGAGGATCCCCAGCAGGGCAAACATGAAGGCAAACCAGAGGCCATTCCACTTCACCGCAGCTGCCGCTCCCAACAGGATCCCAGAGCCGGCAAAGTGGACGGCCCGTTGCCAACCTTGGCGCTCCAGACCGCTCAGCAGCAGAATGGTGGCCGCCAGCCCAAAGGCCACCAGATACACGTTGATCAGGCCAAAGCGGGATTCCACCAGAAACACTCCATCCGTGAGCAGCAGGCTCCCGCTCAACAGGGCAAAGCCCACGTGGTAAGTGAGGCGGTAGGCCAAGCCCGTCAGCAACAAGGGGATCAGGGATCCACAAAAAGCGGTGGCGAAGCGGAACCCCCACTCATTGCGGCCAAACACCTGAATGCTGAGGGCAATGAAGTATTTCCCGAGGGGGGGATGCACATCATAGAAAGGCTCGCCGTCGAGATAATTTTGAGCAAACTTGGGGAAATACACCTCGTCGAACACCGGAGCCGGAAACTCGTCCAGCCGCCACAGGCGCAACCCCAGGCCCACCAGAAAGATCCCCAGCGCCCCCCATAGCAGCCACCGCCGCGATCCCTCTGACCCGACGCCGGACAAAGCAGGAGCAACAGTCTCTACCTCAGCAGAAGAAGTGCCAGCGGCCCGCCTACCACCCGGCAGCAGCTCGTCTCTTTCCGACCTTGCCAGCTCTGGATCGCTGGGAGAAGGAGTTGGTTTGGAAGTCATGGGCAGCAGCAAACAAGACGACGATGGGGATCCCCAGTGTTACTTTAGCCGACCGTGAAAATCTGAGCGATTTGAGAGCAAACCGCTGCTAGACTGTGGAGTTGAATACAAATACCAAAGTTGGCCAACTTCTGGCCGCTTTGCCTACGCCGGCTCTCCTGAGAGTGGGCGCTTGACATCCGGTCATCTCAGTGGGGAGAAGACATCGTGGCAACGGGTGGATATGCGTTGGTGGACAGCCTGCACCGGCACGGGGTGCAGCACATCTTTGGCTATCCGGGGGGAGCCATCCTCCCCGTCTACGACGAGCTCTACAAAGCCGAATCTCAGGGGCTGCTCAAACATTTTCTAGTTCGCCACGAACAGGCCGCGGCCCATGCTGCCGATGGCTACGCCCGCGCCACCGGCAAGGTGGGCGTGTGCTTCGCCACCTCGGGGCCAGGGGCGACCAACCTGGTGACGGGCATCGCCAACGCCATGATGGACTCTGTGCCCATGGTGGTGATCACCGGCCAGGTGCCCCGCCATTTGATCGGTACCGACGGCTTTCAGGAGACCGACATCTTTGGCATCACCCTGCCCATCGTCAAGCACTCCTACGTGGTGCGGGATCCGCGTCAAATGTCTCGGATTGTTGCCGAGGCTTTTCACATTGCCGGCACCGGGCGGCCAGGGCCGGTGCTGATCGATATTCCCAAAGATGTGGGCCTGGAAGAGTTCGACTACCAGCCGGTCACTGAGGTTAATATCCCCGGCTACCGGCCCACGGTGCGGGGCAACCCGCGCCAGATCCACGCGGCGGCCAAGCTGATTTTGCAGGCCAAGCGTCCCCTGCTCTACGTGGGCGGCGGGGCCATCATCTCCGGTGCCCATGCGGAGATTGCCGAGCTGGCCCACACCTATCAGATCCCGGTGACCACCACCCTCATGGGCAAGGGGGCCTTCGATGAGAACGATCCCCTCTCGGTGGGGATGCTGGGCATGCACGGCACTGCCTACGCCAACTTTGCCGTTACCGAGTGCGACCTGCTGATTGCAGTGGGGGCCCGCTTCGACGACCGCGTAACCGGCAAGCTGGACGAATTTGCCAAGCACGCCAAGGTGATCCACATCGACATTGACCCGGCAGAGGTGGGCAAAAACCGCGCTCCGGACGTGCCGATTGTGGGAGATGTGCGCACCGTTTTGGTGGAGCTGTTGGCGCAACTGAGCAAAATGCCCCACACCCCTGGCCAGACGCAGGCTTGGCTGGAGCGGATCGAGCGCTGGAAGCAGGACTACCCCCTTCAGGTGCCCCGCTATGAGGGTGTGATCGCCCCGCAGCAGGTGATCGATGCGTTTCGTCGCCACGCTCCCCATGCCTACTACACCACCGATGTCGGCCAGCACCAGATGTGGGCGGCGCAGTTTCTGCGCAACGGGCCGCGCCAGTGGATCTCCAGTTCTGGCCTGGGCACCATGGGCTACGGCTTCCCGGCGGCCATGGGGGTCAAAGTGGCCCTGCCCCATGCCGAGGTGATCTGCATCAGCGGCGATGCCAGCTTTCAGATGAACATGCAGGAGCTGGGCACGGTGGCCCAGTACGGCATTGCCACCAAGGTGGCCATCATCAACAATGGCTGGCAGGGCATGGTGCGCCAGTGGCAGCAGGCCTTCCACGGCGAGCGCTATTCCCACTCCGATATGGCTGCGGGCATGCCGGATTTTGTCAAGCTGGCCGAAGCCTTTGGCGTCAAGGGCATGCGCGTCGATCACCCCGATCAAGTGGACGATGCCATCCAGGAGATGCTGCGCCACGAGGGGCCGGTGCTGGCCGATTTTGTGGTCAAGCGGGATGAGAACTGCTACCCGATGGTGCCTGCCGGCAAAGCCAACTACCAGATGATTGGGCTGCCGGAAAAGCGGCAACTGGAACAGGCCGCCGAGCTCATCTACTGCCCCAATTGCGGCGCCAAAAACCCCAGCCTGCACAAGTTCTGCGCCGAGTGCGGCACCAAGCTTTAGAGCCGGCGGGCCTGGCCATTGGGTCGAGGAGGGTGGGATCCCTCTGAGAAGGGCCGCCGTTGTTTAACCGCCGCCTTTCGTGGTCATTATCAAAATCAAATCAAATATCAGGCTGATCCCTGACCTCTGGAAGAGAGCCTAGAGGTGGTGGCACAGAGTACTTACCAGGCCCACTGCGCTTGAGCCTATCAAGCAAGAGATTACGTATAGCGGGGACTGGATTTGAACCAGTGACCTTCGGGTTATGAGCCCGACGAGCTACCAGGCTGCTCTACCCCGCGCTGTTCTTCTAGCTTAGCCCCTCCAGCAGTCAGCCGGCAAGCCTACACCTCGGGAGACTGGGTACCGGACTGCGTGGGAACTCCCCGGCCAAGCTGTGGGAGTGTCAACCGAGTTTCGCCGTTTTGGGTGGGTATTGGCTTCAGGGATCCCTTCCTGGGCCAGAGTTTGCAGGACGGCTTGCACCTGCTTGCGGCTACCGATCATCCCCAAGTAATGGGGGCCGGAGTGATAAATGGCCCGTAGGGTTTGGCCATCGAGGTTGTAGCTGCGGGTGAGAAGAGCAATGTAGAGCTGCGGGATCCTCTGCAGATCGGGGATAAGCTGGGCAAAGGGCTGTGGGTACAGCCGCTCGGCATCGGGAAAGCGCTGAGGGGTTACCCAGTCCGGGCGGTCGTCCTGAACCCAAATGCGAAAGCCAGCCAGATAGGCGATACAAAGATCGAAGATCAAGCCAGTCCTCTCAGAATGGCCTGATGGAAGGCAACCCGAAAAGCCTGGAACCCGTTCTCCTGCCGACCGTGATAGACGGCGTTGGTGAGCAGGGCCACCACCAGTTCTCGCTCTGGATCGATCCACAGGGAGGTTCCGGTGAAGCCGGTGTGGCCGAAGGCGCCGGGGCTGAACGGGTAGCTGCTGGCCAAGGGATCCGCAGAGCGTAAGGCAAACCCCAAGCCTCGACGTTCGCGACCGCGCTGCGGAGCATTTGGCTGAGGCAACTGCTCGCGGGTCATTTCCCGCACCGTCTGCGGCTGCAGTAGGGATCCCGTCAAAAAACTCTCTCCGAAGGCGGCCACCTCCTCTGCCGTAGCGAACAGCCCGGCATGGCCGGCGATCCCGCCCAGGCGGGCGGCATTTTCGTCGTGAACCTGCCCCTGCAAACGGCGCCTTCTCCAGGGGCACAGCTCGGTGGGCGCGCAAGGGACAGAGGCAAGGGGTGGATGGAAGGGATCCCCCGGACAAAACCGGGTTTGGCCCAGGTTCAGAGGCCGCAAGACCTGGGCGTGCAAGATCTGATCCAGGCTGGCCCCGCTCAGACGTTCCAAAGCCAGGCCCAGCAAGATCAATCCCAGATCGCTGTAGACCACACGGGATCCCGGCTTGTAGGAAAAAAAAGTGTGCAGGGCCATGTGCCGGGCCGATGCGGCGTCGGGCTGTCGAAAAAGGGGTCGCCAGGCGGGCAAGCCGGCGGTGTGGGCCAGCAACTGCCGCACCGTCACCTGCCCTGCCGGGATCAGCTCGCCTTCGATTTCCGGTTCCACAGCAATCCGTTTCCCCGGCTGCAGAGGATCCTCATAGGGGGCAATGGGGCGGGATCCCTGAAACTCCGGCAACAGGAGACTGACCGGCTGATCCAACTGCAACGCTCCAGCTTCCACCAAGACCATGCAGGCGGTGGCGGTGTAGAGCTTGGTCAGGGAGGCCAGGTCAAAACAGATGGCCAAGGTTGTCGGTTGGCACTGGGTCTCAGGGTCAAGATAGCCTGCCGCCCTTGAGTAAATACACTTTCCCCGGTGGCGAATGGCCACCTGGGCAGCGGGGAAAAGGCGCGGGACGGCGGAGTTGAGCAGCTCCGTCAGCAAGGCCGGATCCCAACTCATCTGCTTCGTCTCCCCCTGGCTTGGGGATCCTCAAGCCAACAACTGGTAACGGCGTTTACAAAAGCCTACCGTTTCCCTGGCTAGGATGCCACCGTGGCTGGTTACATTGCCCAAGGGATCCCGAATGCGGCTGGAGTTGTTGCAAGCCTTTTTGAACGTGGTGGAGACGGGCAGCTTTTTGGCCGCTGCTCGCCTCAGGGGTCTGACCCAATCGGCCATCAGTCGCCAGATCCAGGCTCTGGAAGAGGCCGTGGGCGCCCCGCTGTTGCATCGCAAAAACCCGGTGGCCCCAACTGTGGCGGGAGAACGGCTTTTGCCCCATGCCCGTCGCATCTGTCAGGAATGGCAGCGGGCTCAGGAGAGCCTTCGAGAATGGCTGCAGGGCCAGCAGACCGAACTCTGCATTGCTGGGATCCATTCCCTGATTGCCCATCAACTGCCGCCCGTGGTGCAACAGTTTTGTCAAGAGCACCCAGAGGTGCAGTTGCGGGTCACGGCTCTGGGCAGCGACCGCGCCTTGAAGGTGCTCAGGGATGGGCTGGTGGATGTGGCCCTGGTCATGGACAATCCCCTGATGACGCGGGGGGCAGAACTGGTGGTGGAGCCGCTGTATTCCGAGCCGATTCAGGTGTTGATGCCCTCCACCCATCCCCTCAGCCGCTACGAGCAGATCCCCTGGAAGGCGCTGGCCGAGTATCCTCAGGCTGTCTTCAAGGATGGCTACGCCATGCGCTCCTTGGTGGGATCCCATCTGGCCCGGCAGGGGCTCCCTCTCAAAGCAGCCCTGGAACTGAACACCCTAGATGCCTTTCGGGGAGTGGTGCGACAGGGGCAGTTGATCGCTCTCCTGCCGGAGTCGGCCCTGGTGGACTGCTACGCCGATCCGGAGTTGCAGGTGCGGCCCACCGAGCCTCCCCTGTTGAGGCGGCAGGTGGTGATGGTCACCACCAGCGATCGCTACCAGATTCCGCCCATTCGCCGGTTTTTGCAGTTGGCCGCCCAGCTCATCAGGCAGCCCGAGGTTGAGCCCGCTTCCGGCACAGATCCCCACATCCCTCAGCCATCTGCCAGGTTGTTGTCAGTATCCTGAGTAGCCCAGCCCTCCTGATCGCCGATGCTATGAGCCAAGAGTTTCGCGAGCTGTTGAAAAAAATCGGCAGCGGCACCCATACTCACCAAGATCTCAGCCGAGCCGAAGCGGCCAGCGCTGCTCGCATGCTCTTGCGGGGGGAAGCCACTCCCGCCCAGATCGGAGCTTTTTTAATTGCCCACCGCATCAAGCGCCCCACCGCCGAAGAGCTGGCCGGTATGTTGGATGCCTACGCAGAATACGGCCCTCTTCTGCCCCAACGGGATTTGCCCCATCCTTTGATTATCTTTGGCCATCCCTACGATGGCCGCTCGCGGACTGCGCCGCTGGGGGTGCTGGTGGCTTTGCTGTTGGCCGCGGCAGGGGCAGCCGTTTTGCTGCATGGCTCCGGCTTTTGTCCCACCAAGTATGGTCTACCTTTGGAGGTCGTCTGGCGCCTCTTGGGGGTCGATTGGCGGGGGCTATCCCTGGGGCAGGTGGGGCAACTGCTGGAACAAACCGGGTTGGGATTTTTGTATTTGCCCACCTGTTTTCCCCAAGCCCAGGCCCTGATGGACTACCGGGATCAAATCGGCAAACGCCCCCCCTTGGCCACCTTGGAGCTGGTCTGGGCGCCCTACCAAGGCCCCTTTCACCTGGTGGCGGGCTATGTGCACCCGCCCACCGAGGCCACGCTGCTGGAGCTGTTTGCCCTGCGGGAGATCGGGCAATTTACCACCGTCAAGGGTTTGGAAGGCAGTTGCGACCTGCCGCGAGAACGAGCAGCTATCCTGAACCAGGGCGGGCAACGGCTGCTCCTGAAGGCTCGCGATTGCCACTTGGCAGGCCCAGAGATCCCTCTTGCCGGCGAAAAAGAGCTGCAGCAGCAGATGCAGCAGGTGCTCAGCGGCGATCCTTGTCAACTCACCCCAGCCGTTCTCTGGAATGGGGGCAGCTATCTGTGGCTCCTCGGCCATTCTCCCTCTTTGCAGGAAGGGATCCAACAGGCGCAAGACCTGCTTTGCTCTGGACAGGTGATGAAGAAGCTGAAACAACTGGCCCAGTTGATCGACCGCTCCTAGGGCCGGGATTCCTTGTTTCATAAGTTCACAAACTGGATTGAGGCACCCCCAGCCCCTCTCCCTGAGGGATCCCCTCACCCCCAGCCCCTCTCCCTGAGGGAGAGGGGAGTTGGGTTGCATCACCGGTTAAATAACTCTCACTCGGCAACAAAAAGCCCCCGGCCAGCTCCAGGGGGCAAGCAGTGAAAAGTTGGATCCTCTAGGGCAACAACTCCTCGATGGCCTCCTCCTTGGTGTTGGTGCGGCGGGAGAGGGTGCGGCGGTCGAAGGTCATGTGGATCTCCCGATTTTGCTCGCCGTCGGCAGCCACAGCAAAGATGGGGAAGTCGATGTTGCCATCGGGGAAAGCCATGTGGAAACGGAAGGTGCCATCGGGGTTGAGCTGGATCTTGCGCCCGGCGATGGTGACGGTGGCATCCGGCTCCGTGGCCCCGTAGACGATCAGCTCGGCATCAGCCACCAGCCAGAACTTGCGGGAGCGCCGCGGCAGGACTTCGGAAGCGCCGGAGAACAGCCCCAGGCCCGATCCGGAAGCCATCCAGGGAGCAGCAGGCACTTCGGCCATAGCCATCCCCATCATACCCACACCCGAGGGGATAATGAACGAGCTGATGGCCTGCTCCGGCACCAGTTGACGGCTGCCCATTTGGTGGCTGCCAAACAGGGATCCCGCCACCCGCATCGCCTCGAAGCCGCCCACCATATCCAGGAAGGGATCCGCCGTCGCCTCCCGCTGCGGCTCGTCGCCTTTGTAGGCCACCACGCCCATGCCGGTGGCGCTGCGCTTGTAGGGCTCGGTGAGCTGGTAGAGGGTGCGGCCCTGCAGTGCCACGTCGAAGGGCACCGTCAGGAAGTGCTCTTCAAACCAGTCGGAAGGATAAACCGGGGGCACCATCACCGCTGCCGAGCGGGCCAACATCAGCCAGCGGCCATCTGCCGTCCGGTAGCCGATCTCCACCAAATAGGAGCGGTCGCTCACCGGGATCGGCAAGTACCATTCCCGCGCCAGCTCGTCGCAGGGGTACTCCTGCATGCTGTGGGCCGGTTGGCGGTCGAAATCAATATCTGTCACATCGTACAGACGCAGCGCCAACTGTTGGCCGCCCTCGCGGCGCTTGCTCTCCTTGGCTTCGTTGGGCACATCCCAATAGGCGTAGGCCCATTGGGGATCCCGCGGCAGCAGGACAATGCGGCTTTCGCCATAGCCGTCGGGCAGATCCCCCAGCCCCTTGTCTACATCGGCCAGATCCGGCTTGCTAGCTACTTGGCCGACATACTTCGTCCCGGTAACCGACTCTTGCCCGCTGGGCTCCGGCATCGCATCGGTGGGGCAGCCAGTTTTGGCTTGGGCTTCTCGAATGGCCTCGATAAGCTGGTCTTTGGTCATACGGCTGTACTTGGGGATCTGATAGCGGGCAGCTTCTTCTCGCAACTGCCGGATGGTCATTTCTTCCAACGGGATCCGCTCTGGTGGCATGGTCAGGGTCTCCTGTCTTCGACAACTCAGGCTTTGTGCAATGCTCCAGCTTCTAACCCAAAGGCCGATCCCAGCTTGTGGCTCAGTACAGCCTTGAACCTACTGGCGTGACGGCCTGCTTTGCACTCTCCAACCCCTGATGATTCCAGGTCGGGATCAACGGGGATCACAAAGAATGATGAACACATGTTTGCGTATTTTTGCCTGGCGGTCAAGAGCTTGGGGATCGCTGGGGATCAACGCCTGGCTTTCCCAGCCATCTTGAGCCAGGGATCCCGCCGCACGAGGGAAAAACATCGACCGCTGCTCTCCAGCCAAAGGGAGGACTGCGCGGGATCCCCTACCGAACCGGCCCTGCCTGGGTAGCATGGGGGAAGGGTGGGCGGCTGCAGAGCAAACCACAGGTTTTCAGGCCGTGAGGTGGGGGCATGAGGTGGTGGAAAGATAGAACTCAAGGCGCAGGGATCCGAGCGATCTTGGCAGCGCTGGGGATCCTGGTCTGGCCGGGGGGAGCTGTCGAGGCGCAAACGCTGTTTCCTCCCCTTTACCGCCTGCAAGGGGGATCCCCTGCCCCAGCGGTTGAGAAACAACCCTTCCCGGAAGAAACGCCCTGGCGCCCGGTTACTCCCGACCAGGTAGAAGTAGAGTCGGCGTTTTCTAGCGAGAACACAAGCTTGGAAGGGCCGATTTTCGATTTGGACTTGTTGCGCCAGTTCGGCAGCGGGGGCGGTGGCTCGGGTTCTGGACAGGGAGAAGTGATCGGGCCTGGCAACGGCCAGAGTGGGGTGCGCGGCTCCAGCCCTGGCTCAGGGGGGGGAACTGGCCTCGAAGCAGGATCCCGGCGGCAGACCCCGCAGGTAACAGGGCTGATCGTGGATGCCCGCGGCCTGGATTTTCTCCCTAGCCAATCGATGCGCCTTTTGGATCCCGACGGCAACCCAGTTTACCCGCCCCTCAACCTTGGCCAGGATCTCAATGCTGCCTTTGTGGGCAGCGAGGGCACTGCCGCCTATACCACCTCAGAAGAGCAGGCCCGCTCGCTGGTCAACCGCATTGGGGAACGGCCCCACCGCATCCGCGCCACCCGCATGCTGGGCTACGACCTGGTGATCTCCGCCGAAGATGCCTTCAACCTGCGCCAGATGAACGCCAGCGACGGCTTTCTGGATCGCTTTGCCGTGGTAGTCATCTGGGATGGCAGCCAGGCCAGCCGGCCCTGAAGTCTGGCCCAGGGATCCCGGCGCTGGCCTCGAAGGGGATCTGGGGATGTTAGCCTAGCAAACGTGCTCCGCGCCGCCGACGCAAACGGCTTTTTCTGGGGATCCCAACCCTATGCAACGGTTTGCCAACCAACCTCTGCGGGAACGGCCTCATCTAGCGGTATTTTCTTCCAGCAAGGTGGGCAACTTCGTGGTCGCCGTCCCCCTCCTGCGTGGCCTCAAGGAAAAATACCCCGGCTGTGTGCTGGATTTTTTCGGCAGCGAGATTACGCGCGACTTTGAGCTTCACTGTCCCTATATCGACTTCAGCTTCCCCCTCTACAGCCGCCGCCCCGATTACCTCGAGGCCCTAACAGCAGCAGTGCGGGATCGTGTGGCCCAGGCCGGGCCTTATGATCTGGCCATCAATTGCGACGAGTTCAGCGAGCTCAACCTGGTGGCGGTGACGGCCCTGCGCCCCCAGTACATTGCCGGGGCTGGCCTGACCTTGGATTTTCGCCGCAAGCTGGATCCCGGCCCCGACCCGGTGCAGCGCATGCTCCAGGATGACGACTGGAACAGCCTGGAGTTTTTGCAGCGCTACAAAGATATTCTCACCAGCAACTACATTGCCGAGATCTTCTGCCGCCTGGCTTATGTGGAAACAGATTTTTTCCGCCTGGAGCTGCCCAGCCGGGATCCCGATTTTCCCGTGCCGGAAGTCCTGGTGCACATCACCACCACCCGCCGCGCCAAGATGTGGCCACTCGAGTACTGGCGCCAGGTGATCCAGTGGTGCCGGGGGCAGGGCCTGCAGGTGGGGCTAATCGGCAGTGCCCCGGAGCTGCAGCGATCCCTCTACCACGGCGGCGGCGAAGATGAGCTGCTGGCGCAAACGGGGATGATCGACCTGCGGGGCAAAACCAGCTTGATCGAATTGGCCGGGGCCCTGAAGCGGGCGCGGCTCTGTATCTCCGTGGACGCGGGGCCGATGCACATTGCGGCGGCCGTGGGCTGCCCCACCATTGCCCTGTTTGGCAACGATGCCGATGGCGATGGAGCTAGCCCGGTGCGGCTGTGGGCACCTCGCCTGCCCCACGTTTACGTTACCCAAACTTCCTATAAATGCCGGGTCTGCGTGGAAAACAAGTTCAAAAACGAAGCCTGCCTGGTGGAGGGCCACCCCTGCATGGCCCACCTCCGGCCAGAAACAGTCATCGGCTACCTGCAGGAGATTCTAAATCTGAAGAAGACGTAGGACTTCCAGCCGATCTCTTCCCTCACCCCCATCCCCTCTCCCAGCCCTCACCCCCATCCCCTCTCCCTTTGGGAGAGGGGAGCTACAGAGCGAGGGGACAACTGTTGTTCATGGCTATTCGAGATGGCCATAGCTCCCAGGGATCCCCGTCTTTTTCCCTGCTGACCAGGGGGGTGGCAGAGAGGGCCCAGGAGCGCAGGTCGGATCCCTGACAGTCCGCTTAGGCTGAGAGTTCGAGGCTGAAAACTCTGTGCCTAAACCGTTTGGGTGTGAGCTGTAACGTTGAGAACGCGCAAGTGGGGCGGTTTGCAGAGTGGGGCCAAATGAGAGCCTGGCAAGGGGTTGCCCTGAAGCTGCTGGCCACCTTTTGCTTTGCCTGTTTGGGGGCGATCATCCGGCTCAACACGCCCGCCCTGCACCCTTTTGAAATTGTGTTCTTGCGCAACCTATTTGGGTTACTTGCCCTGGTGCCACTGCTTTTGCGAGCAGGGATCCACTCTCTGCGCACCGCCAAGATGGGCTTCTACCTCCTGCGCTCGGCAATCAGCACCTTAGGGATGCTGCTTTCCTTCTGGGCAGCCAGTCTGTTGCCTTTGGCGGAAGCAACGGCGCTGAGCTTTGTCCAGCTTTTGTTTGCCAGCCTCATGGCGGTCTGGGTGTTGGGCGAACAGATGCGCCCCTCCCGCTGGCTGGGATTGGGCCTGGCGTTTGCCGGGGCCTTGGTGATGCTAAGGCCGGGCTTTCGGGAGCTCTCTTTAGGGACAGGGCTAGCTTTGGCGGCGGCAGCCCTCTTTGCCTGGGTAACCATTGTGCTCAAGATCCTCGCCCGCACCGAGTCCAGCCTCACGATCACCGCCTACATGGGCTTGTTGCAGACTCCCCTTTCCTTCTTTGCTGCTGTTTGGGTTTGGAGCTGGCCTTCGCCGGAGCAGTGGCTGTGGATGGCGACAATGGGGCTGCTGGGCAGCCTGGGCCAGGTGGCCCTCACCCAAGCCTACAAGCTGGCCGAGGTGACCATGCTGCTGCCTCTTGATTTTTTCCGCCTCCTCTGGGCTAGCCTGATCGGGTTCTGGGTGTTTGCCGAGATCCCGGATGGGTGGACTTGGATGGGCGGAGCCTTGGTCTTGGCAGGCGCCACCTCTGGGGCCTACAGGGAAGCCCGGCTGCAGAGGGCCCAAACCCCGGCCTGGACTGGCAAAGTTGGAAAGCGGGAAGATCTCTAGGCCAGCCTAGAGCCGCGGCAGGACGGGACTGGAGCTGGTCAAGTCGGTGGTGGTGAGGGCCACCAGCAGGGCTTCCGGGCTGACGGGGAAGGGCAGATGGTGAATATCGGATCCCGGCTGGCAGGCCACTTGGGCAGCCTGCAGCAGCTCAGCGGATCCCAGGTGGTTGAGGTGGAGATCCCGCAAGTTGAGGGGCAGCCCCACCTGGCGGTAGAACTCCAGCAGCTGGGTGCGGGCGGCCAGCGCCAACTGGCTTCCCTGCAGGATCTCCTCCAGGCGGAGCTGGGCCAAGATGCCAAAGGCCACTTTCTCGCCGTGCAGGGTGGCCCGGTGCCCCAACAGATGGGTGAGGCCGTTGTGAACGGCGTGGGCGGCCACGGTGCGACATTTGGCCCCTCCCATGCCGCCGACGATCCCCGCTAGGCAAATGCAGGCGTCCACCACCTGCCTCCAAGCAGTCCCACCTGGCTCCCGCAGGGCCGCCACCGATTTTTGCAAGAGCAAATCCCGTAAGACGCGGGCCTGCTGCACAGCGCCGATCACCAGGGCATCTTCTGAACTGCCGCTGCTCACAGAAGACTCGTACCACTTGGCCAAGGCATCCCCGATCCCGGCCACCAGGGTGCGTGCTGGCGCTTGCAGAATCAAGTCATAGTCCAGGATCAAAGCGGCAGGTGCCTGCTCCAAGGCCACATCCCGCTGAAAAGCTCCGGCCTCCGAGTAGATGTTGGACAGGGCGCTCCAGGCGGCACAGGTGGCAGCAGAGGTGGGCACCGTCGCCACCGGGATCCCCAACCGATGGGCCACCAACTTGGCCGTATCCAACGCCTTGCCGCCCCCCACCCCCAAAATGCCGGTTACGGATTCTGCTGTGGCCAGAGCCTGGAGACGAGCCAGCTCCGATTCGCTGCAATCGACGCCATAGGTGCTCCAGTAGACCTGAACGGCGGGATCCCGCTCCAGATTGCGCTTCAGGGGCAGTTCAGCCACAGCTAGCGATCGCTCCCCCCCGATCACCAACACGCGGGATCCCAGGATCGTCAGAGGTACGGCCTCGAGGATGCCGCTGCCGCGGTACAGCCGGCCTGGGGCCGGAATGGCCAGATCCCATTTGCAAGAAGAGGCGCTCAGCATTGCCAGAAAGGGGAGAGAAATCAGCTCAGTGTTTGTGAATACAGAACATGATCTTAGCGGCAAATCCTAGAGGTCTGGCTCGCCGCAGGGCTATAGTTAGGGCTAAGTTAGCGTCAACCTTCTCTGGCGCTCACCCAGCAGGGCAACGGTGCCGTTTAGCAACAAGGGATCATGAACCCGACGACCCAGCATCAGCTCATACTCAAAATTGTGGCCGGCTCCGCTTGGGCCGATGGGCATTTGGAACCCCAGGAACTGGCCTACTTGGGATCCCTGCTGCGCCGCTATGGTTTGGAGCACGATACCGAGCTGCGAGAACTGATCCAAAAGCCCATCCCGATGGAACAAACCGAGCGCTGGATGGCCGATTATCTTGCTCAGGCCAGTGAAACCGAGCGCTTACAACTTTTGGGAGCAATTGGCAACCTGATGATGGCTGACGACACAGTCTCTCCAGAAGAGCACACCCTCTTGGATGACTACCACACCCTCATGGCAGGGATCCCACCTCGTCCAGAATCGGCGCCCAATCTGGTGAAGGGTGTGGGGCAATTTTTCCGCCGCGTGGCCAAGGCTGTGAGGGGAGAGGCTTCCTAACACATTTTGACCACACCATCTGGGGAGCGGCGCAGGGAAAAGTTTGATTAACGTAAGGTGCGGAATTCCCCACCCGGGTGGGGATGGATAGCACCCTCTGAC